>NZ_ARZA01000183.1 GCF_000387765.1 Caldisalinibacter kiritimatiensis | reverse complement strand
GGGCCTTTGCCCGGTACCTATCATATATCTATATTATATATAATATCTTCTATCTTATTTTTTAGTTGTTGTATCTTTAAATACACCTGCTGTTGAGAAACACTATAATCCTTACCAAACAATTCTATATTATATATATGATTGTCCATATTATATGCAATTATTCTCTTATCATATTGACATAAAGAAGCTCTGAATGATTGATTCACACATTCCATTGCAAGAATAAACGTTAATAGTACTAATACAACAACTATTCGTCTTCTACGCTTGATCTTTCTTTCTATTTTTCTTCTTTTATATCTTTCTAATCTACTTTCCATAATAATCACCAAAATTATTATGGACAAATTAAAATATATTTATTCTAATGTATTGAGCCAAATCTATCAAAGGGATAGAATCTGAAAAATGCCTTTCCCTTTACTGATTTTATTGGAACAGGTCCAAAGTATCTACTATCCTTACTTGCATTTCTGTATCTATTATCTCCTAACACATACACATAATTTTCTGGTACTTTTAACTTGATATTTCCTAATGTTTTTATATACTCACCAGTCTGTATGTCCTTATGTATATATGTTTCCTTTAATTCTTCTCCATTAACATATACTTTGCCATTCTTTATCTCCACTAAATCTCCTTCAACTGCAATCACTCTCTTTATATAATCCTTTTTTGGCTCATCCGGTGCTTTTAGTACTACAATATCTCTTCTCTTCGGTTCACTTATCCTATAAACTATTTTGTTTGTAAATAACCTATCTGTTTCTTGTAATGTTGGATTCATAGATGTACCTATAACATAAGTTGTATTAAATATAAATGTCTTAATAATTATTGCAAGTATAATTGCTAATGCTATACTCTTTATCCATTCGTAAATTTCTCTAGCCAAATTTATCGCCTCCTGTCATTTCGCCTCATATACTATTATAGCACTTTTTACAGCTATTAGAAAATCATAATAATATTTAGTTTTTGTATGTTTTCATATTTTACTTTTACATGTTTAATTTTCATCTTGAGTAGAACTAATAACCTTTATTACCTTGTCTAGTACATCTGCTATTAGCTTAGCTGACTCTTTTGCTTCCTCTATTGTATTCAAATTGCTCCCTATTTCTATCAAGGCATAATGATTACATACAAACTGATTAAACTTTCCATAGGGCTTTATAATTATTCCTTTGCAAAGCCCTGGATATAATTTATCTGAAACTCCCTTAATTAATTCTGCAAATTTTATTATTTTCTCTTTATTTGGATTCTCTGGGCCAATTACAATTGAAAATGTAGCTACATTTTTACCACTTATTTCAACCTTACTTTGTTCCTTTGCTTTTTCCAAATAACTAGCATTTTCAGGTACACCATCTCTATGTATATCAAAAACGATGTTTATCTCTTTTTCTTTTTTCATTGTTTCCTGTACAGTTGCTAGTGACCTATAATATGATTCTGAATACGAAGGAATATCATGATAAATATCTATGTGTTTTATTTTATGTCCATTCTTTGCTAAAATATCAGTAACTATCTCTCCTATTGTTAAAACATTGTACTTTCTTTTAGTGGTGTGATAGTTATTTTCTTTTATAGGCAAATACGCTTCTGTACCGTGGGTATGATATATAAGTATATAAGGCTTTTTATTTAATTTTATTTCATCTGGTATTTTCATTTCAAGAACATCTAAATCTTCATTATCATTACCCTGCATTTGTTCGCCTTCCTCAGATTCGTAAGGGTCCTCTATATATAAAATATCATCCAATATAGGTACATTATCTTCTTCTACTTTACTTTCTTTCTCCTTATTATCTTTATCCTTTTCTTCAATATTATTTTCTTCATCAATTGGTTCTACTGATGTTACTTTTGTACTACTAACTTGAGTTGTTTCTACAATACTAATAATAGCGGGCAATTGTGATTTTAAATATAATTGAGGCTCAAATGAATTAAAAATACTTTTGAATATGTATCCAGAAATACTTAGATTCCCCTCTAAATTAAAATTTCTCATAAGTACAACCCTCATATAAGCATTAGAGTTAATTAACGTCTTCAAAAAAAAATTATCTATATTAATTTCTGCTTTTTGCATTTCGTTAGTATCATCACTTCTATATTCACTTCCATATATTAATTTATTAGATTCATCAATATTATTAAAAGCTACAACTGTTTTAACACTTTTATCAATTTCTTTTTTTTCCTGTGTTACATTATTTACTTTCTTAAATCCTATAAATAAAATCACAAGACAAATAATTGCTATTAATATATATATAT
>NZ_ARZA01000182.1 GCF_000387765.1 Caldisalinibacter kiritimatiensis | reverse complement strand
AACAATCTATTCTTGAGGGCTAGCGCCCATTAAAATCTTTTAGATGCGAAACTTCTGACTTCTTTTTAAGCAATAAAAAAGAGCTATCTAAACTTCAATAAGATAGCTGTAATAAACTTATTCATATTTTCCTTCTTTATAATCCTTTATAGTCTTATATACAGTATTTCCATCTACTTTATATAATTTACCTATTTCATCGTATGACAATCCACTCTTTTGTAACTCTATCATTTTATTTATTTGTCTTCTACTAATATTTTTTAATCCTTTTTTAGATTTTATTTTAATGAAATATAAGTTATCGTTCAATAATACCACTCCTCATACTTAACCACAAGTACTAATTTGACTTTATATAATTAATTTATGAAAAAAATATTCTTTTGTTACAAATCTCTTTTCAATGTAGCAATATTTTCAATATAGTTGTAACCAAAAACCATAGTTATCATATAATGTAGTAAACTAAATAATCAAAGTTTTATTAAAGGAGGTTTACTAAATGTCTGAAAATAAAGGTCTTCTTGGCGGTTTATTTGATGGTGGAAATGAATTACTTTTCTTCTTCTTGTTATTAGTTATTCTTTTCAGTAACTTCTATAGATACTAATAAATAAATCTAATTGCACAACTTACTAGTACACATAAAAGTTGATAAAGTCTTAAAAAAGGAGCCATAAAAGGTTCCTTTTTTCAAATATACATAATATTATTTTGGTATAAATTACCAAAATTAATTTGTATATTAAGTCTTTATTCGGTCCATAATAATAGTGTCGGGAACATAACGGTTGAGCCCAGACTTATATA
>NZ_ARZA01000181.1 GCF_000387765.1 Caldisalinibacter kiritimatiensis | reverse complement strand
TTTTCTTTTGTTTTTTCCTTTTAATTTTACAAATTTTTTGACAATTGACCTCTGCTTAATATCGTTATTATTATAATACCCACTCAGCAGACTATTTAACATGATTTTTACTTATATAAAATATTTTTTTAACATAAAAACAGATTTTAACCTTACTCTATAAATATTCTTTATTCACATCTTTCCATACAGTAGCTTTTAATCATACTTCATGTATAAGTTTTATAATTTAAACGCATATTAAAATATCTACTTTGTCATTCTTATAAGTAACAAGTTTATTGTTCTTAAGAGACGCCCACGTGTTCTTGAGGGACTCCCACGTGTTCTTGAGGGACGCCCACGTCCCTCAAGTAACACAATTGCTCTATTTCACAAAAAATTATCCACATATAATAACAAGTGTCCACAGTAAAAAAAATATAATTTAATTACCCTCGACAATAAAGAAAATATTTATACTTTTTTAGTATAAATTACCCTTTATATAAATGCTTATAAACTAGACACTTTTCAAATATCTATTTATATAACAGTTTATACATCCTATGTATAAATATACATTCTGTTTATCCACAAATATTATGTTGTGATTTTGTGGATAATTCATAGCTTGTTCTGTTGATAATGTGAATAACTTTGTGGAAAACTGTTATTTTGTACAGGCTATTATGTGTATAACGATGTGTACACGTGGTGGATAGATGTTAGCATAACAAAATTATCCTTTTTGTGATAATATAACCAAAATTCTAACAAAAATAATTATTTATTTTTTTGTGGATAATATAGTGTTATCCACTATATGTTGAGTTAATTATATTGTATAAAAAATGAAAGTTAAATTTGAGAATTTTATCATAAAACGAATAAAATGGAGGCATACACCTCCATTATTTCTTCTGATTTATAAAAATAGAACCCTTTGGCTTTTTATATGCACTATACCCTTTAACCATTTTCTTACCCTGCTTTACGTTTTTTAATTTCTCCTTTACCTGTTGGAATTCTCTTTTTATTTTTTTATTATTTTCTAACTCTATTTCTTGTATATTCTTAAGAAGATTAGTTATTTCCTCTACAATATCCTTTAATTCTTTTAGATAGGGATGATATTCTGTATTAAGCTCATCTAGTGAAGTAACATTATTGTTCTTCTTTATCCGTTCATAGATTTCAGTAAATTTAATATCTAATTTATCTATACAATCTATTTCTTTTTGTTTTTTAGTAATGTATGCTTGAAGTCTATCCGTATCTGACTTTTCAATTACCTGCTGCTGTTTTTTGGTTATTTCTAATATTTTTTTTAGATGAAATTGTTTATCCTTACTTAAGGATATCAATTCCTTTAATAATTCACTTGTCACTACATCATCTCCTAGCTTACTTAACGTTTCTATTTTTCTTTGCTAGCTGCATTGCTTCCTTCCAAGTATCCCTTAATTCTTCTACTAATGGTAAAACTTCATCTAATATTTTAATGTCCTTCTTTATGTTAGCGTCCATTAATCTTTCTAATATAAATGTATATAAACTTCTTAAATTCTTAGATATTTCGTAATCCATATTTAATGTAATATTCAGCTCACTTATTATATCTTGAGCTCTAACTATAGAATTATGTGCCTTTTCCATATCTTTTTGTTCTAAAAATACTTTTCCCTGCTTTATAAACTTAACCGCTCCATTATATAACATTAAAGTCAATTCTTCAGGTGATGCAGTCATTACTGAGTTTTGCTGATATTGTGAATAAGGGTTCTTCATCGCCATTCTATCTCCATCCTTCCATAAGTTACATTATGTTTGTTGTTTTATTTTGATATGTTAATCTAACCAGTCTAGGGACGTGGGCAACCCTAGACAACAAAAACTCTAAAGCTCCAATAATTCTAAAGCGGGGGTGGTAACGTCCTGTTACCGTGTCGCTAATTTGACATCCTGTCAAATCAACGAATTTTCAATTTATAAGGAGGTTTATTTACTGTTATTGAGGGACGCCCTCGTCCCTCAATACTATACTCCTTATGCCATCATTCCTCCACCGAATTGAGACATCAACCATGCACTTTGCTGATTCATCTGTGCTATTGCCTTCTCCATAGCTGTAAATTGGTCCCAGTATCTGTCTTCAACTTGAATTAAATAATCATTCATGTCTTCTATCTCTTCTTCTAAATCCATTATTTGTTCATCTAAGGTACTTATACTACCATGTTCAGTTACGAAATCTAATAACATAGTTGACTCAACATTTCTATACAAGTTTGCATCGTCCCCTGGACCTGCTTTATTTATTACATCCTTCATTCCATCTATAAGGTCATCATACAATCTAGTTATTAGTCCACTATTGGCTCTTTTTTCGTCCTCATCAGTTATACTACTATCTGGCTGTTTAAACAATAACTCTACTACTCCATCTACATCCTGCTCAATAGCTTCTCTTAGCTTTTCTTCATCTATTTGTAGTTTACCACCTACTGTACCACTTGAATATTTTTGTGTAGTTATACCTATCTCTGTTAAATGGTCAAAGCTACCAGTAACCCCTTCTACATCTTCATAAAATCCACTTCTAACCCTTTGTATAACATTAGATATTATCATATCATTTCTTAATAAGCCGCTTTTAGCCTTTTCTTCCCAAAGCTCTATTTCTTCTTCCGACATAGCCTCTTTTTGCTCTTCAGTAAGTGGTTGATAATCTCTATATCTTTCTTCTGATAATTTACCTCCTACTTCATCTACTAACTCATTATATGCTTCTACAAAGTTGCTTATCTTTTCGATTACCGCATCAGTATCTGTACTTACCTGTGTTGTAAATGTACCTGTTGCTTTTAAGTTAAAGTTTATTCCGTTTATAGTGAACTGATTGGAAGAGTTGTTTATGTTTTTTGCTCCTGCAAAATCTATAACTGAATCAGCTCCTTGATATGTTGTTCCATCAACAGCAACTGCTGCAGTTGTTTTCGTACCTATTAAATCATCAGGATTAGTATAATCATAATATGTAGCTACAAGTCCTAAGTTCCCCATAAAATTTACACCAGTTTCTTCTATGCTTATTTCTGCATTTTTGCCTGTATCATCAGTTTGAAGGAAAAATCTATCTATATCCTCATCATAGATTGCTGTAATACCAATATTTGCACTGTTAATTTGAGAAACTATTTCGTCCATAGTTAAATTCTCAGCAACGTCATCAATTGTAACTGTATCACCATCACCATTTGTAATGGTAAAAGTAACTGTATCACCACTATTTAAAAAATTAAACTGAGTTGCTAAACTTGTCTTATCTTCATTTGAATTTAAAGAATTTTCACTAGCTATATACACACTGCTAGCTAATTGCTGAACATTAACTTCGTAACTACCTCTAACAGCACTTGTATTCGCATCAACAGTAGCTATAGTTTCATCTGAAGATGTAGCTCCTTTAATCCAATCCAAGCTGTTAATAGATTTATTTAATAATGTTCCGCTAGAAGTAGTTGTAGCTAATCCAAAATCCTTTTTAGTATCTAAAATAAAGTTAGCAAATTCTTTATTTAAATCATTATACATCTCTTGTTTCCAAACCTGTAGCTGCTTTTCCTGCTCTAGCTTGTCTACCTTCGTCTTTTCAGCTTTTACAAGGTCACTAACAATCTGGTCAATATCCATACCAGATGCAAGACCACCTATTCTCATATCGCTCATTCTTTCACCACCCCAAGACCCGCTAAAGCGGGAATTTTGAATTTTAAATTATTTAAGATATCCTTTGTAGCTTTTCAGTTAATAGTAACTTCCCATTAGTTATTAAAGAACATATACGGATTCAATTATACAGTAGCAGTTTCCGTTATTGAGGGACGCCCACGTCCCTCATTTTACAATAATTATAATCTATTTATTCTTAATTTGTTTTTCCTGTTTCCTGACTACTGTTTCTTAATATACTACGTACTACTAACTACTAACTACGAACTGTTTTTTCATTTAATTCAACATTTAACATTTACAATTTAGAATTACAAAATCCTTTAGGATTTTGTTACGCTTTTTCATCCACTAATATACCAGCTAGCTCCCACATCTTTGCTACCATATCAAGTATCTTTTCTGGTGGGATTTCCCTTATTACTTCGTCTGTACTTGTATCTATAACCTTTACCATTATTTCCTTTGTCTTTTCATGTATAGAAAATTCTAGTTTTCTGTCATATATTTTTACACCTTTATTTGCTTTTTCTATTGCATTGATTAATTCTTCTTCAGTAAATTTCTTATCTTCATTTTTATTTGTAGGTAATGCTGCTTGCTCTATATTTTTAATGTCTTCCTTTTGTTTGTTAATATTTACGTCTCCTGTAGTTACTTGTTGAGGTCTTTGTATCGTAGATGTCGAAGAAACACCATCTATACGCATAAAAATTCCTCCTTTACCCATCTTTCTATTACTTATATCGACAGCAAAGAAGGAAAGCTTTAATTAATCTATTGATTATCACTCCAAAATTTCTTACTCTTATTATCCATTTTAATAACTTCTTCTTTTAATTCATTAAATTTATTATTTATCTTCATTGCTTCTTCATCATCTAAATCATTTTCTTTTATGTATTCTGCTAAACTTTTCATTTCCTTTAATTTATCTTCAATAATATCTAGCATCTCTAATCTGTATTTTACCCATTCCAGTTTTTCCTTAAGGTACTCTTCATTATTATCCATTATATCTCTCCATTTCATTTTGATTTATCTATGGGAATATATAATTTTAGCCCACAATTCATTGTGGGCTACGATATGTATTATAATCTGATATCTATGTTTCCTCCTATATGAGGATTTACTGACATTTCCATCATTTTTGTATTTGTATCTGCTAATTCCTTAATCATTTGACCTGAATTCTCAGCAGAATTCATAGCCATTTTCATTACAGAAATACTGGCCTGCTGCATTACCTTTCCTTGACTTAACATAGTTGACATTGCAGCTATATCCATAAGTATCAACCCCTTTATTGCATAGCATCATACTCATTCGACACTATACAGTTTTATATGTCAATTATATCATAAAATTGATATCAATTCCTATGGGCTAGAGAAGTATTTAACACCATTAGCAGAAAAGGTCTTGGATGAATCCAAGACCTTTTATTATTCATTATCTTAATAATTGAAGAACTCCTGGAGGTTGTTGGTTTGCTTGCGGACCATCAAATATCTTTCGATACTTGCCAGACTATATCTTCAACCGAATTATTAACTGTTTTCCCATTGTAAATTGTGCATTGTTAATTGTAAATTAACTCGGTTGCCGGGCACTTCGGAGAACCTCTAACCCCTACGGACCTCATAGCCGTACAATTGAAGTTTTTTGATTTTACATTTTCAATTTTAAATTTTCAATTGCCGTAGGCCGTTCGTCCTAGTCGTTGAACCTTCTCCATCCTTTCGGAACAGGAGCTTGGCTGCTGATTATCCATTGTTACATCTCTGCTGCTTTTTAACCTGTCACGCCTATCCTTTCGGATTACGTTGTAGGAAGCAGAGCTTTAGGAAGTTCCAGCAATTCACCCGATTTGCACTTAAAGGTTACCCTTCAAGGGACCCTTATCCAGCATTACCTAAGAAGCTGTAATACTCCTTGAGGTTGTTGCTGGGCTTGAGCCAACATTGCTTGAGCAGCTTGTTGTAAGATATTATTCTTAGTGAATTCCATCATTTCCTTAGCCATATCTACGTCTCTAATTCTTGATTCTGATGCTGTTAAGTTTTCTGAAGCTGTGTTTAAGTTGTTTATAGTATGCTCTAATCTGTTTTGGTATGCACCAAGCTTAGCTCTTTCAGAAGAAACTGTAGTTATAGCATCGTTAATTGTTGTAATTGAGCTCTCTGCGCTTGTTGCACTTGTTACATCTATTGATGATACTCCTAAGTTGCTAGCATCCATTGCATTGATACTAATGCTCATGCTTTGCCCTTCATTAGCTCCTATTTGCAATGCAGCACTGTCCCCTACAGTTATATCTACTGATGAACCTACTTGTAATGCTTCGAACTCTAATCCTTTTGAGTTTCCTCCTGTAACTATAACTTTATTTCCATCATATGCAACATTTGTGTCTGCACCCATACCATCTACATTTACGCCTGAAATGTTAGTACCAGTCGCACTAATTGCAGAACCACCTGACCAGTCTTCACCGTTTATTAAGTTGGCAGCACTTGCTGTAACATCTAATGTTTGGTCTGCACCTACTTCATCTGTTTCTATATTAAATGTATCAGCAACACTGTCATAAGTAGCTGTTACACCATTAACCTTATTTGTAATGTCTGAAGCTAAATCTTCTAATCTAGTTGTAGTATCTATAGAAAAATCTACACCATTAACCGTCAAAGTACCCGTACCTTGTGCTAATCCACTAGCATCAGTAGCTATAGCACCACCAATATTAGCAGTTGTACCTAAAGTAGCCCCTGATAAATCTACTGTATATGTTCCATTTTGAGTATCAGCAGACATCGATGCTTTAGTAACTATAGATGAGTCTTCAACGCTTACTCCCAGGCTACCATTTAATAAATTTTTTGTATTAAACTCAGTTGTATTTGCTATTCTATCGATTTCATCTACTAACTGGTCAATCTCATCTTGTAATGCTTGTCTATCTGCATCTACGTTTGTATCGTTAGTAGCTTGTACTGCAAGTTCTCTCATTCTTTGTAAAATAGCTTGTGTTTCGTTTAATGCACCTTCTGCTGTTTGAATCATTGAAATACCATCTTGAGCGTTTCTTGAAGCTTGCTCTAAACCTCTGATCTGAGCTCTCATTTTTTCAGAGATTGCAAGTCCTGCTGCATCGTCTCCTGCTCTGTTAATTCTCATACCTGATGATAATTTTTCTAATGATTTGCTTTGCATTGTATTAGCTGCACTTAATCTTGAATAAGTATTTAATGCAGAAATATTGTGATTAATTCTCATTTTTACATTCCTCCCTGAATGATTTTTTTTTGGCGTCCATGCCAGCCGTCAGCTAAGCTGACGGAAATTTAATTTTTTTAATTTTCAATGTTAAAATATTAGGCATCCTGCCTAAAAATAAGGTCATCCTTTGGCCAAAGGTATCCTTCTAAATGCTTCCATTATATTTATCGGCAGTAGGTTGTCCTACTTTAGTATTTTTTGAAAAAAATTTTTGTTTTTTGTATATATATCGCAGACTGAAGTCTGCTCTACAGAATAGATAAATTGTACATAACTTGTCGAGGGACGTGGGCGTCCCTCGACAACATAAGTGAACAACATCTAAACGTGGCGTCCTTTCCGTTGTTGAGGGACGCCCACGTCCCTCAACGACATCGGCACGTGCATCCCTCTACAACGGAAATGTACACTACCTATCATCGTTGTATAAGTCGATTTGAAATACAAGCTACTATCCCCTGTTCTCTAAACCCTGTCCCCTATTTCCTAAAGATATTTTTTAATGCATCAAAATCAATTTTGTTAGTGTTTGCTGCTTCTTTGTTTGATATTTGTATTTCTTCATATATTTCTTTTCTATGTACATCTATATCCTTTGGGGCTTTTATGCCTAGCTTTACTTTTCCTTCATCTATGTCGACCACTACTATCTCTATGTTATCCCCTATCATTATACTTTCTTCTTTTTTTCTGGCTAGTATCAACATAAACTATTCCACCTGCCCTTGCTTTAATTCTTCAAGTATGTAATGTTTGGTAGAGTATCTACTGTCTTCTAATACTATTTGTTTCCCAATTTTGCTCTTTGTATTTATTATTACTGGCCCTGATAAATTTGCTGTCATTTTAGTTATGTCATCTGGTACTACTACTATTGAATATACTGCTACATCTTTTTCTTCTTGTATTTCTAGTTTTTTTACTACTGCTTTGGGAATATCGAATTCATAATCTTTTTTGAATATGAATGGGTTTATTATTACAAAGGCAAGGTCGGGGTCATCTATTGATTGAAGCCATTGAAAGGGGATTTCTTGGTCTGGGTTGTCTATGATGATGAATTTTTTGTTGTTTTCGAATGCTAGTAATCCATCTGGGAATGTAATAATCCTGTTTTCGTCTATTTCTATTTCACCAAAGTGTTTTGTGTTTAATTTCATTATTGTTGTTCCTCCTTTATATTTTTAGTCGAGGGAATTTTTAGTCGAGGGACGTGGGCGTCCCTCGACAACAACATTGAGACGTGAGTCCCTCGACAAC
>NZ_ARZA01000180.1 GCF_000387765.1 Caldisalinibacter kiritimatiensis | reverse complement strand
TTAAAAACAGCTGATAATTTTCATTCTTTTCCTTTTCTTTAGTTAATTTATCTTGTATTTTTAGGCCTATCAAAGCATTTTGTTTTATAGTTCTCCATTAATCTGTAGACTATGCATATAATAACACCACATAAAAACAATGGTACAAATGTACTATATAAACACTATTTACAAATAATAGAAAATAAATTATAATAAAGTTAACAGCAAATCAAATAATATAAACATAAGTTAATAAGTATACATTAAAGGTTAAGATATCTGCTTATGTAGTAGCCATTGTACAAACTTTAATGTATAAGCAACCTTCACCTAATAAAGATTAGATTAACTCAGAAAATATTCCAAAAAAGTTTGCATGTTTTTTAAAAAATACATAAAAAATTTGGAACAAAAAAGTATAAAACTTACTCTTAATTTATGAGGGACTTAAAATGAAGATATAAGGAGATGAAGACTTTGTTATATACAAGAGCACCAAATGAAAAAAGCCTTATGTAAAAAATATAATTTCTCAAATAGGAAGTTATAAGCATGTTGCGTAGAAAGATATAGTGATAATAATTATTAAAATATGAAAGGAGAAGATAAAAAGATGAAAAAAATACTAATATTTACATTGATAATAGTTTTAATACTAGGATGTTTTCAAAGTTCATATGCTCAACAAGATGATTTATTTAAAAAGCATAATCTAAAGTTCAATGAATATCAGTATTTTAAAGAGTTGCAAAGCAAAAGTATGAATGAACTTAAAGAAATGGGATTTAGTAACGATAAAATTAGAGAATTAAAAGAGTTTGATTACGTTAAAGCCATAAAAGAGAGAGCTAAATTATCTAAAGAAGAATTAAAAAAGCTAGGTTATAATGACGAGCAAATAAGCATATTCAAGAATTTTAATGAAACAGAAGAAGAAGTAATAGCTTTAAGTGCAGAATTAAATGAAGATTTTTATGTATTTGTATCTGGAAGAGACACGGCAGAACCTTACTCTTATATTACTTTATTTCTTGAATTTGAATGGTCAAGTTGTCCAATTTGGACTTTATCAGATGCAATAGGTATTTCATGGAGTGATGGTATGAAAGTTAATATGAATGGAACAAATTTTACCGTAAATTACGTGGGAGGAAGTACATCTTATGATTGGGATGTTCCTTTAAATGTTACACCAGGAACTGGTATAGATGCTAAATGGGGCTTGAGAGATAGTCTTACTGGTTCATGGGCAAAAAGTGGAGAAGGATACATTGCTATTAACAGATATGAATATCTTAATGATGTTGAGATAGTATTTAAATATGCTCATGGTATTGTTTACCCCAACCTGTCAGTTAGTGTATATGGAACACCTTCTGTTAGCTTCTCGGGATATCATACAATAGAGGCAAATAAGTATATAAGACACTATTTTCAGTAGATTTAAATTAAATTTTTAAGTGAGTTATAGTATTATGTAATGAACAAATATATTAGGATATATGGGGGAGATTTATATGTTCATGTTAAAAGCACTTGCTGGAGGAATTATTTTATACGTTGTAGGTTTTGTGTTATCAGCCATTATTAATGACATTGCTGGTGTTGTATTAATATTAAATATTATTATAGGAATGATAATAATTGGATGTACCGATATAATCATTGAAACAATAAAAAAATATTCAAATACCCCTAACAAAAATGACTAAAAAGTTTATAGTTTATGGTATAAAAATAATGCAGGAGAGTCAAATGAATTAATCAAAATTATAGAAGAAGGATTAAAATAGTAGAAAAACACAAAGGGACAGTTTCCTTATGTTACTATCTTTTGAAAAAACAATTCTGTATAGTTATGATGAGGCTTATAAAATTGGAATAAGGTAATGTAAATAAACTGATAGTAGAATATATAAATGGTATAAAACTGTGAGAGGATTTTAATAGGATTATATCAATATTTATTAAGGTAATTAATAAAATAAATAAAATTTGATTTTATCCTGCTATTTCGTGAGTATAAGATAATTAATATAATTGTTAATGTAGGGGTGTTAAAAAATGAGGTTTAATAATAAAATATTAATTTTCTTTATTGCTTTAATTTTAACGGTTGGCTGCAGTAATAAATCTAAAATTACTAAATATGACGTTCCTCCAATGATTTTTTTGGGTAATACAGTATATTATGTGCAGGATAAAAATTATATGTATATAACGAAAGAACAAATTGATAAGAAAATAGGGGAAATAACAAGGGTAATTGATGGAACCGAAATACCAAAATCATATGGAATTGCTAATGTTTTTAAAGAAGGATCTAATATATTTACTTTAAAGGATAAAAAAATAGAGGAAATAATAGTTATACAGTATGAAGATGAATATTATATAGCTTTACCAAAGGGCAAATAGAGTGAATAAGATTATGTCTCCTAGAGATATAACCTTATTTTATGATTGTTATGTTATTATATATGATGTTTTAGTTGTAGTAGTTTTCTATAAATTTTTCTCAGTATTAAGATTAGATTAACTCAGAAAATGTTCCAAAAAAGTATAAAATTCACTCTTAATTTATGAAGGGTGAGATTATGTTATATCCAAGAGCACCAAATGAAAAAAGCCTATCAACTCAAATAAATGCCGCCAAGCATGTTTGACAGAGTTAATAGGCTACTTAATATAAGTATACAGTTAATGTGTATGAAACTCAAGGGGTAGGGATAAAAAAATTTATACTTTGGATATTTACACATATATAAAAGGAGAAAATAAGCAAAATGAATATAAAAAGATACATTAATCTTAAGAACTTTCTATATTTTATAATTATGATTATAATTTTTAGTACTAAAACTAATTTGTAGTTATCTACAGTAGCAAGTTTTATACTTAGTACTACTGTTATAATTACAAGTTACTTAGACAGATTAAATAAAAGATTTTTTTACTATAGTAAAGATTGTAATTGCAGTTACAGGTATGTCGATATCTTTTGGAATAGTTTTTTACAATATAGGTTTATTTGAAATAGTGATTTTTGCAATATATGTTCTAATTATTCATATAACATCTAGAACTAAAAATGAAGAGAAGCATTAACTTCCAGATAGTTGATAAAGTGATTATAACAAAAAATTTAAAAGGGATATTAAGTTTTAATAGGATAGTTTAGATGGAATGCATATAGTTTTTCACATAACAATATTATATTATAAAAGAGGAGAAGATAATATGGAAAAGAGAAACTTAAGTTATCGTAGTTCAGTAATAATATTAGCTTTTTTATTTGTTATTATAAACGCTATTAGTGGTTGTGAACAAGCTCCTAGTTTTTCTAAGAATGTTAAAGATATTGAATTTATGCTAAAGGAGAAAAAGTCTGAAATAGATTATGAGAATTATGTAAATGTTAAAATGGAACCAAGCAAGATTTTATTTAATAAAACAACAGAAGAACAGGTTCTTGATAACAAACTATGTAACATTGTTTATAGGGTAATAGTTGAAAATATTAGTAGTGAAAATATAAAAATAAACCTTAAATTGTTTATACCTGACGAGTTATCTTCTACAATAGTATACGGTGCAACTACTTTAGGTCCAAGGAAGAAAGATGTTATGTTGAAACCAGGTGAAAGAATAAACATTGGTATGGTAAAGCTTATAAAGCATTTAAATAATTTAAGTGAAAAAGAAAAAGAATTATTTGATAATTATAAAGATACTTTATATATAGAATTATTAATTAATGATAAAAAATCATATGCTAAGATAAGTGCATTAAAGTGATGTCAATAAATTGATATCAAGAGTTTTTTAGTTTATTATTGTTCTGTTATTATATATGATGTTTTAGTTTTAGTAGTTTTCTATAAACTTTTCTTAGTATTAAGAGTAGATTAATTCAGAAAATGTTCCAAAAAAGTATAAAATTCACTCTTAATTTA
>NZ_ARZA01000179.1 GCF_000387765.1 Caldisalinibacter kiritimatiensis | reverse complement strand
GAATTCCAGTACCAATAGGGTGGTATCCCAAGGATGACTCCACCGAAGCTGGCGCCCCGACTTCTAAGTCTCCCACCTATCCTGTACAATTGATACCAAAATCCAATGTCAGCCTGCAGTAAAGCTCCACGGGGTCTTTCCGTCCTGTCGCGGGTAACTCGCATCTTCACGAGTACTACAATTTCACCGGGTCCCTTGTTGAGACAGTGCCCAAGTCGTTGCGCCTTTCGTGCGGGTCGGAACTTACCCGACAAGGAATTTCGCTACCTTAGGACCGTTATAGTTACGGCCGCCGTTTACTGGGGCTTAAGTTCAGTGCTTCGCTTGCGCTAACACTTCCCCTTAACCTTCCAGCACCGGGCAGGCGTCAGCCCCTATACTTCGTCTTTCGACTTAGCAGAGACCTGTGTTTTTGCTAAACAGTCGCTTGGGCCTGGTCACTGCGACCGGTCAAAGCTTACGCCGTAAAGGCTTCACCTCAACCGGCACCCCTTCTCCCGAAGTTACGGGGTCATTTTGCCGAGTTCCTTAACAAGGGTTCTCCCGCTCATCTTGGGATTCTCTCCCTGCCTACCTGTGTCGGTTTGCGGTACGGGCACCTGTTTACTCGATAGAGGCTTTTCTTGGCAGTGTGGAATCGACTACTTCGCTACTTATTTTTCGCTCCCCATCACCTCTCGGGATTGTTTCTGCGGATTTGCCTACAGAAACTCCCTACAGGTTTGGACGCACATAACCAACAGTGCGCATAGCCTATCCTCCTGCGTCACCCCATCTCTCAAACGCAAACAGGTGGTACAGGAATCTCAACCTGTTTTCCATCGCCTACGCCATTCGGCCTCGGCTTAGGTCCCGACTAACCCTGAGTGGACGAGCCTTCCTCAGGAAACCTTAGGCTTCCGATGGGTGAGATTCTCACTCACCTTTCGCTACTCATGCCAGCATTCTCTCTTCTGTACAGTCCACCACTCCTTACGGTGTAGCTTCGACCCGTACAGAATGCTCC
>NZ_ARZA01000178.1 GCF_000387765.1 Caldisalinibacter kiritimatiensis | reverse complement strand
TCCTAAATATCTGTATTCCCCATCTCTTTCGTCATTTTCACCTTCAATCCTTTTAACATCCTCTGGTGAACCATATACTATTATTCCTCTTTCTTGGTATAGCTGAAAATTGGGTGATAAACCATAATTAAGGTCTGTATTAGGAAATCCTGCCTTTTGTACCATATCTTCAAATTCAGCTTGATTACTTGGATATGATGTAGCATATACTTTGTTGTTTAATATATTTGGAAGGTACATACTTGTTATATTAGAAAATACCATTATAAATATAATTATTAAGGATACTATTTTCTTTATATTATTTTTTACAAGGTGTTTTTTCATGTATCCTTTTCCTCCTTTATCAATACAAACCGATTAGAGAAATTTCTCTAATCGGTTATATAATACATAACTAAAATGCTATCTTACATTACTTAACAGTAAAATATAGATTTATATCTGGTTCAGCTAAAATTGGATGATTCACATAATCAACTTGTATATTACCAAATGTTTTTGTTTCACATACTCCTTTTAAAGCAGTCATACTTTTTTCTCTCTTTTCAAGGAGTTTTTCTACTGCATAATCTGTTATATCCTTTCCTGCTTCTCCAAATAAAGCTACAAGTGATTTTTCTAATCTCTCTCTATATTCTGGAGCAACATATCCATTTTCAGCAGTTTCATCAAATAAACATTTTAATGATAATCGAATTGTAGCTTTTGAAGATAATCTTTTATCGTATATACTTACATTTTTATATTTCTTTTCAGCGAAAGAAAAACTAAACATGTAAAGACCGATATTAGTTTGAAGTTTATTTTCTGCAAATCCTATTATAACAGCAGGAACTTCATCATCTTCAAAATATCTCACTTCAACATAATTTTCTTTGTATGGATTTTCTACTAAAGCACTAGCCACTTTAATAACTTTTTC
>NZ_ARZA01000177.1 GCF_000387765.1 Caldisalinibacter kiritimatiensis | reverse complement strand
ACAATCTATTCTTGAGGGCTAGCGCCCATTAAAATCTTTTAGATGCGAAACTTCTGTTAAAATACTTAACTACTATAACGTTATACTTAAAGTTAATTTTATGTTATAATATCATTAACTAGATTAGGAGGGAATGTTTATGAGAAAGTACATATCTGCTGAAGCCAATATGCATGAAATGAAATTAGAACAAATGGGAGCAAAAGTTGAAGTTATAAATTCTTTAATGTGTTATGTAACATTCGATTTAGAAGGCACAGAAATTTCTTATGTATATAATTTAAACAAAAAAAACAATTATTTTCTAGAGCGAGTTGAACCGTATCCTCAACCAGCTGGAACTTTTAAGTCAATAGAAGATGTAATTGAAACCATAAAAATTGACATAGAACAATTCAAAAACGCAAAACGCTGTAAAGTATTCGACTTGTTTATAGAAACTAATAAAGCAATGACAAACGTTTCCAGAAATTTCGAAGACTTATATCTTTACTATAATGTCCCCCACGAATATACAGAACAGATTAAATCTAAAATAAATGAAATAAAAGAATTAATAGATGAAGCTAAACAAAATAGCGAAAGGGTTTATTTTAAAAAGAATCCAGATACTATATAATTTAGAGACTCGGGGAACCGAGTCTTTATTATTTATAGTCCCTATTCTACTATTTAATAAAGACTAGACTTAAAACTATTAACTATGAATCGACGAAGTCAATCTTATTCTTAGTATTGTAAGTATATATTAGTTATTATTTCCTATAATCTAAAAAAAATAGTCTAGCTATGTATATAAACAATAATTTGAATATATTATTGTATTTGCCCTATAGTGGTTTTTTTTTGCCTTAGATTATGTTTGCTATTTATACAAAAAGTAATAGAATATTTTTGTGCGCCTAAAATAATATAATATTTAGCAAGGAGATGTTGTTATGTTTCAAAACACACAAGTATTAATTACAGCTATTATATTTATTCTTACTTATGTATTAATAGTTTCTGAAAAACTTAACAGAACAACTATTGCACTCTTTGGTGCATCTATTGTACTAGCTTTAAAAATAGTTAGTCAAGAGTATGCATTCGAATCAGTAGATTTCAATACTATTGGACTTTTAATAGGTATGATGGTAATTGTAAACATCACCAAAAAAACTGGGGTATTTCAATATCTAGCAATAAAGGCAGCAAAATTAGCAGAAGGAGAACCTTGGAGAATAATACTAGCATTTTCAATAATCACTGCCATATCCTCTGCATTATTAGATAATGTTACTACAGTTCTATTAATAGTGCCAGTCACACTTGTTATAACTGACACTCTCAAAATCAATCCAATACCTTTCTTAATTCCAGAAATTCTGTTTGCCAACATCGGAGGTACCGCCACTCTTATAGGTGATCCCCCAAATATTATGATAGGTAGTTCAACAAAATTAGGTTTCATGGATTTTGTAATAAATCTTTCACCTGTAGTTATTATTATATTTATTATTACTACTTTTATCTTAAAATTTGTATATAGGAAGCAGTTAACTGTAGATGAGAAACTAAAGAAAAGGATTATGGAATTCGATGAGTCTAAATCAATAAAAGATAAAAACTTACTGAAAAAGAGTTTATTCGTTCTTGGACTGACTATGTTAGGTTTTATTACACATCAATTCATAGGTTTAGAATCAGCAACAGTTGCTATAGTTGGTGCGGCATTATTATTAGTCCTAAGTAATATTAATCCTGAGGAAGTTTTATTGGAAATTGAATGGACAACCATCTTCTTTTTCGCAGGTTTATTTATTTTAGTAGGTTCATTAGAAAAGGTTGGAATTATAGAAAATATTGCCGAAGAAATAATTAATCTTACTAAAGGCAATCTATTTTTAACTGCTATTATAATTGTATGGGTATCTGCATTGGCTTCTGCATTCATTGATAATATACCATTTGTAGCAACAATGATACCTCTTATTAAAAGTATAGGTACAATGTCTACTATGGATATAACACCTCTTTGGTGGGCACTAGCTTTAGGTGCTTGTCTAGGTGGAAATGGAAGCCTTGTAGGAGCATCAGCAAATGTTATTGTAGCTGGTATGCTAGAAAAAACAGAGCACAATATAAGTTTTGTTAATTTCTTGAAAATAGGTTTCCCTATAATGATAATCTCTATTTTTATTTCTACAATTTATCTAATTGTATTCTATTTATAAAAATATTATCAGGAGGAGTTTATCCTCTGCCTCACTCCCCCTGAATAATATTATACCTCTTTACATTCTTATCCTTATATAAACTTTAAACATTTCCCATAGTAATTTTTAATATACAATTTTAAACATGATGTATAATCTTACGCTTATGGTCTTTCTTCACTTTAATTACTATTCCTTCATTTATATTTTTAGATAAATTGTCCTCTGAATTATTTTTGTACTCATCTTTTTTAGTATTATCTGTAAGCTTTTCGTCAGAATCTACTTGTTCATTTTCAACAGAATGTGTAATTTCTTCTGTTTCCTCAATATTTTCATTATCTATATCAACCTGTTCAGTCATTTCCTCCTTAATAGTGTTGTCTTTATCAGTGACCTTTTTATCCTCTATATCTACCTCATCTTTAGATTTTGGTTCTAAATCACGTAAGCTTATTTTTACCTTACTCATTTTATCCCTCCATTCAAATATAAAATTGCAATTCACACTATTATATCTTTTTCTATTTATTATATTCAGTGTAAATATTGTTGTTACACTTGTACTCTTTTACTTAGTTATAAAGTGTACAGCAGAATTAGTACTTGATATTAGACTAGCTTTATATATGCATAAAAATATATACAACATACAAATGCTTAGATGTCCTGTTATTGGAACAAAATAAAAAAGACAGAGAAATAAGTCCCTGTCACTAACTGACATTTACACAAACTTTCCAATTATATTTATAGGTATAGAACATTTCTTTTTCAAGTTATGATAATATTTTTGTTCAACAGTAACTATAGCACAAGTTGCTGGTCCTGCTGATTTGTTTAAATCGAGAGTAATATCTTCATTTATTCCATAAAGTAAATTATTAGTTCTAGCTATTTCGCTTAATTCATATAGTATTCCTTTTGACCCTACTGGTAAAATTTCTTGAATATATGTTTCTTTACATAACTGTAAAAGTACTTCTAATGTCAATGTTTCTTTTTCTTTGTCATGTACTACTTCTTCTCCTACTTTGGGAATACCAACAACTACTGCCAAAGAACCTTTAGTAGTTTTTGGTTGCTTCCATTGTGTTTTATCAATAATACCAACTACTGTTATTCCCATTCCCGTTTGACATACAGGAAAGTTTTCTTCAGTACTACCTGTGATGATAATATCTTCAAAGTATTCAAGAGGCTCAATAGCTCTTTTTATCCCTTCTATTATCTTCTTCCCTGTATTATTCATTTCTACCGATAAGGTATTTACTATAGTTATAGGCCTAGCTTTAATAGCTAAAAGTTCTCTCAATGCTACATTGGTAGTATAATATCCTAACTTTTCTGGAGAAACTTTGACAATATCTTTTTCTTTATTGCCTATTCCACCACTTGAATCACAAGAAATAACTATATATTGATTTTCGTTAATTGAAATAAAAGTCAAGTCCCTAAACTTCTTTACATTCATATACTACACCTTCTAATTAAATCGTTTCTTAAGAAATCCATATACTAAAAACGCTAAAACTACATTGGCTGTAGATGTAATAGTTAATGGTGCTATAATAGCATAAAATAATGACCATCCACTTAATGGAAGTCCTAAAATTTGTGAAATAGGTATAGCTATTAAAGCAGCTACAGCACCATTTAATATTATTGCAACAATAGCGGCTATATAAGTATTAATTTTTCTATACATCCAGCCAAAAACAAATCCAAAGGAAGCCATTTCTAAACCAACTATTAAATGCATTGGTAGCGTTAAGGGAAAACCACTAGTTAAAGCTGTAAGCAAATGTCCAATCCCAGCAACAATTCCACCATAAACAGGCCCTAGTAAAAGTGCAGCAAAATATCCTGGCATTGAATCAAAGGCAATACTTCCTTGCACTTTAATTAATGAGCCTATAAAAGAAAGACCTATTAACATTGCAGAGTATGTAAGCTTTAAGGTACTACTTTTTACATTTAACACATTTGAATTCATATTATCCCTCCATCTGTTTTTAAAAATTTATGAGTTGAGTTAAAACACTATACCCATCTTCATATTCTATTTCAACAAGACACCCTGGAGAAGTTTTAAAATGCCATGTATCTTTAATATCTAATCCCAATAGATATGCAATAATTACTCTCATTACTCCACCGTGGGTAATTAATAAAACTGTCTCTTTCTCTTTAGTTATTATTTCATTAATAAAATTTACAACTCTGTTGTGTAAATCCTGTAAACTCTCTCCACTAGGTATCCTGTAATTTATATAGTTATTAGTCCATTCTTTCCACTCAGTAGAATGTACTTTAACTATTTCATCAAGCATTTTACCATCAAATATTCCAAAATTTATCTCTTTTAATTTCTCTGTTTCATTAACTTTTAATTTATTCCCCTTTGTTATTTCTTTTGAAGTAATTAGTGCTCTTTTAAGAGGACTTGAATATACTTTATCAATCCTTTTATCCTTTAAATATTTTTTTATCCTTTTTATTTGTTTAAAACCTCTTTCGGTAAGAGGAAAATCTGTCCATCCACTATATATACCGTTAACATTAGCCTTTGTTTCTCCATGCCTTACAATAATAAATTTCAAATCATCAACTCCTTAATTAAATAGATGGAAAAAATAAATATTGATTGAGATACTTCAATAATAGCACCGACCGTATCCCCTGTCATACCACCTATTTTGCTTTTTATTTTATTAGTTAAAAGGAGTATAATAATAAAAGTTAGTAAAATCCCTAAAATAAATATATAGTTATTAAAAACAAATAAAGCCACTATTCCAGTAATAACTAAGTTAAAAAAAACTTCTTTAATTTCACAGTTTTCTATAAAGCCTTTTCCCATTCCCCTTTCTTTTCTAGCATAATCACTAATAGAGCATGCAATAACTGCACAGCTTCTACCTATAACCGGCATAATAATAAATGTTTTGTAATCCAAATAATAACTAATAACTAAATTAAAAATTAAAGTAAAAATAATAGCTAGTACACCAAAAGTACCTATCCTACTGTCCTTCATTATTTCAAGAATTCTTTCTTTATCTCTATTACTAAAAAGCCCATCAAAGGAATCCGCAAGTCCATCTATATGAAGTCCTCCTGTTATCCAAAGATAAAATAACCATATAAGTAAAACAGTAATGGGCTTCTTAAGATAAATACTACTAAAGGATATAATCCATAATAAAACACCTATAGTTAAGCCTATTAAAGATACAAAGTTAACACCTTTTATGAAATCCTCTTCTTTATATTCAAAGGGATATTTAATTGGTAATCTAGTGAAAAATGTAAGCATTAACAGTAAACTTTTCATAAGAACCCTCACTTTATCTTCATAGGTATTCCTGAAACAGTGAAATAAACTTCTGAAGCCCTTTGTGCAAGATACTGATTTACTCGTCCTGCTATATCCCTGAATATATTTCCTAGTCTATAAGATGGAACTAATCCCATCCCTACTTCATTGGTCACTAATATCAATCTTTTTCCTTCACTTTTAACAACATTTAATAATTTATCTATTTCATTTAAAATATATTCTTCAACATTATCCACTTCTAACATATTGCAAGTATCAAAGTCTAATCCACTTTCAAGAAGTAAATTTGATACCATAAGCGTAATACAATCTAATAATATTACATCCCACTGCTTAAACCCATCTAAATCCTTAATCTCATCAAACTCCTTATATTTTTCTAATACTTTCCAATCCTTAGGTCTAGATTGCTTATGCTTTAATATTCTATCCTTCATATCTTTATCGCAGGAAATAGCTGTTGCTATATATAACACTCTTTTATTAGATTCTTTTGCCATATTTTCAGCAAATCTGCTCTTGCCACTCCTTGCTCCACCAGTGATTAAAATAATATCTTCCATATTCTCACCTTCTTTTAATTATTTTAATCCTTCAGATTGATAAAATCATAACAAAAACAAAAGACACATAGAGGTAATCTATGCGTCTCAAATTACTACCACATACTTCCCTCCGAAGTATTAGTTACTTACTTTAAGGCAGGTATCCTGACTCGTAGATCATATTACTCTCTTCCCCTTCCCATCTATATAAAAGCTAGATAGTGGTTTATGAAAGATTTCATCCCTACACACAGTAGCGGGGGCTGTAGAGGATTCTCACCTCTTTCCCTCTTAGCTTTCATAATGAAAGAACCTTAAAGCATATTAAGCTGTATTTTATTAGTTCAATTATATTTAATACAAACTTAGATGTCAAACTATTATATTGATGCCAGTTTAACTTATTACTACTAATTATACAAGTTCTCTATACCATCTACTTAATCCTTCTTCTAGTTTATGAAATTGAATAAAACGTGATTCTCTTAATACTTCTTTACCTTCTACAAATAAGATAATAGTAGGAGCTGTAAATACCGTAAATTGGCCTGAAACTTCAGGAGCCTCTTCAATTTTAGTATAACCACTATGTATTTGTGGATAGTCTTCTAAAAGCTTCTCAAGCTTAGGCTTAACGTCTTGACATACACTACATTTATCTGATGAAACATATAATAGGCTTAACGTATTCTTCTGTATAAACTGTTTTATATCATTTAACTCAACAAACTTTTTCATCCAGTTCACTCCTGTTTTTTAAAATAATATGTTGTCTTTCTTCTACTTTATTATACTCTTCTACTATGATATCCAAATGATCTTTTACTAATTTAAGTCCTTCTTCTACATCTTTAGCTCTAATAACTACTGGAACAAATTTTTTCTTTACTCTTGTGATATTTAGTCCAAATTGTCTTGATACTAAGACTTGTACATCATGTTTTTTTAGTATTTGTGATATCCCCTTTGCTTTTTTAGGGTCTCCATGTACTTCATCTTCGTGCTCTTCTTCTTCTGTTGTATTTGTAACCCTCTTAATATACTCCCAACCTTCTTTTGAAACACTGTAAATGTCATAAAAATTAGCATCTCCAAAGTGTCTATTAACAAATTCTTCTCCGTTATCTGTTGCACAAGCTATTATTAAATTCATTATACATCCTCCTATTCTTTAGTTTATTAGCATACGCCACTTTATACTTATACCCTCTATATGTATAATATAAAACCTTTCTTTTGTCAAAATATATTTTCATATTATTCTAAATTTAATGTATATTTATTACATAACTTTGACTGTAATTGTATTTGATGGTAAAATTGTATTATAAGTTTTAACTATTAAAGTAATATGTGTATTTAATTTTATATTTTGTAGATAGTTGCAAAATACAAAATTAAACTTATCCACAGAAAATTAGTAAAAAAAAT
>NZ_ARZA01000176.1 GCF_000387765.1 Caldisalinibacter kiritimatiensis | reverse complement strand
TCCCTCGACAACAAAAGTATTTGGCTAACAGCTAATAGCTAGCAGCCAGTAGCCAAATTAGTATGTATATGAACGTTTTTTATTTTTACTCTAATGCATTAACCTCACACTGAAGTGCAAACTACATATGCTACAAAACTTCAGTCATTTTATACGTCTACTTATACGTTCCTTTTATGCCCTTTATTTTACATTTTTAATTTTACATTTTCAATTTCTTCTACCGTAGCTCTTTCCACATAATTATTGCGTCCTCTTTTGTATCTTGATAATATCCAGGTCTAATTCCTTTAGACTCAAATCCATATTTCTTATATAACGACTGAGCAATATTATTAGATTTTCTTACCTCTAATGTCATTCTACTTAACTTTCTTTCCTCACACACTCTAATAAGTTCTTCAACAATAACATTACCAATACCCAATCCTCTATAATCTGGATGAACTGCTATATTGGTTATATGTCCTTCGTCTACCACAAACCACAGTCCACCATATGCTACTACTTTTTTGTCTTTTACAGCAACTACATAATATGCCAATGTATTTTTTCCTACTTCTGTAATAAAGGCATTTCTAGACCAAGGAGTTGTAAATGACTTATTTTCTATATCCATCACTTCGTCCAAGTCATCTAAAGTCATTTTTCTAGCAATCACATCATCATTATTTTTCTCCATCTTTCCTTTTCCTCTCCTCATATTGTCTCTCAGCCTGTGACTTTCTTAGATAATTTGGCACTAGACTATAATAACTCTCCACCTTTCCTTCTTTTGCCTTCATCATAGCAATTTGTGCTACCGATGAAGCCCTAGCCATATTTACTGAAGCAGGAGCAAATACCGCTTTGCCTCCTAAAGCTTCTTTTAATTGGTCTTTATATACCAACGTTCCATTACCATTAAATATTATTTTTTCTTCTACATCCTTTAACATATCAATTAATTCAGTAACTTCTATAGCCATTTCTTCATTTACCGTTTCAAATCTGCCATCTACCCATTTATACATACCAGTGTATACTCTATTTCTTCTTGCATCCATTATAGGTACTACTATCCCATCTGCCAAAGGCATATTATAAGCCAATGCTTCTAAAGTTGATACGCCGACAACAGGCTTATCTGCTACATGTGCTAATCCCTTTATAGTAGCTATTCCTATTCTTAATCCAGTAAAAGAACCTGGCCCCTTAGAAGCTGCATAGACGTCTATATCCTTTGGTTTTAGCCCACAGCTGTTTAATACTTCCTTTATCATAGGCATAATTTTTTCAGAATGAGTTAGTTTATAGTTTAAAATATGTTCTGATAATATCTTATCTTCGTCTAAAATGGCACAAGTTGCAACTATAGTTGATGCGTCTACTGCTAATATCTTCATATTCTGCTCAACTCCTTTAAAGCTACAGTTCTTAGTTCTCAGCTCTTAGCTCTTAGAACTACTAGCTAATTGTGAATTTTAAATTAAATACATTCCCTAATCTCTATTACTCTTTACCGAATGGCAAACAACGAAAAGCTAACAGCTACTAACCACTAACTACGAACTACTAACAGATTTTAAATTCCTTATTATCTCTTCATATCTTTCACCTTTTCCATAAATATTTATTTCTCTTTCATTACCCTCTTTTCCTCTTTTCAGTTGAATATTCAATCTCTCCTCTGGAAGTATCTCCTCTATTAAATTAGCCCATTCTACTATAGTAACACCATCTGAGTAAAAGTACTCCTCATATCCTAAGTCATACATTTCATCTACATCTTCTAATCTATATACATCCATATGATATACAGGATACCTGCCATTATATTCATTAATCAAAGTAAATGTAGGACTTGTTACATAATCATCTACATCTAGTCCCTTAGCTAAAGCCTGAGTTAACGTAGTCTTACCTGCTCCTAAATCTCCCGTAAGACATACTATATCTCCACCTTGAAGAATACGACCTAATCTATATCCAATTTCCTTTGTTTCCTCCGCACTATTTGTAACAATTGTTAACATAGAATTTCATCCTTTCGTTATACTTATGCAAATAACTACTCTTTATTATATCCACGTTATTTAATATGTAAAACTTACCTACTTAAGATTTATCAATATCAAAGCTATAATCGTCATTATAATAGAAGCAATCTCTTTCTTTTCTAGCTTCTCTTTAAAAAGTATAAACCCACTTAAACTAATAATAACTATCGTACCTGCACTATAAACAGGAAAAGCGACTGACGTCTTTATGTAATTTAACGCCATTATTAAAAAGAAAGACGAAAATAAATTCGGTACTCCTACCATGAAACCAGTTATTATATCTCTTTTAGTTACACTTCTTTTCTTCCTTATAGTAAATAATAAGCTTATTATAAAAGCAGTAAAGAAAACGAAAAATAAGAACAAACTCTTATAGTCTACGATAGCATACTTTTGAAATATCTTGTTAGAAAACTCTGCTAATCCTCCAAATATAAACAATAATATAAGGGGTAATCTAATACTGTTTAAAAAATCTCTTTCAAAGGATATATTAACTATTCCAATAGAAGTAATAGATAAAATAATACCTATCCATTGAACTGATGTTGGTAATTCCCTCCATAAGATGATTGACAATGTCATAGGCACTAATATACCTAATTTTGAAAATGTACCCGCTAATCCTACTCCATCTTCTTTTACACTTTTTTGATAGTAAATAAATGCTAAAAAGAAGAATATACCTGCTATAACCCCTACTATAATAGCCCATATAATACTAGAATTAAGTGAGAAATGTCCTTTATTAGTAAATATTACTTTCTCTACTTCATTTAAAAATTTAGATAAAGACAATGGAGTCTGTAGCTTAAATAATCCACTTTTCAACGACATAATTAAACTTACAGTAAAGGCCATAAAATAATTTGCTGTAGTTACTGCATATCTATTCATATCATTAGTTTCACTATACTTAAATATAATAGCAATCAACGAACTACATACAATTGCCAATAAAAGATAAATCATATTAATGCGGCCCCTTTCATAAAAACTTAAACTTATTTCTGTTATATTCTAACACATTTATAGCTGTAGTTAAATTAATTAATAAAAAATCAAGCTAGTTACAGCTTGATTTTTTATAACATATTTCAGTTGATTATAATTTAACCCAATACTGACTACAGTCATCACTTCTTTCCATGAACCCATATTCGATAAGATATCTTCTAATAGTAACATAGTCATCATAAATCTTTTTTAATATATGGTTTACTTCCTTTTCAGTATATTTCTTATTAGAATCAAATTGCTTAATAATATATTGAAATACTATTATTTTTCTCTTTTCTTTCCTTGGCAAGTTACTAAGTTTACCATTTTTAAAGTAGTTTTTTAGAATCTTTTCCCTTTCCTTTTCTGTAATTGCATATCTTTCATCCACCATTGTAGCCCCCTTATGAATATTTATAAATTCCTGCCCTTTTTGATTACGTTCTTTTTTACTACTGTTCAATAACCCCATTATTGCTAGAAATACCTTTGCTTGTTTCTCTTTTTCCTTAAGCTTAAATCTGTGACTTCTAACCGTAGAACTACTTCCACCCCCTTGAGCTTTAACAATCTCTTTGTCACTAAGTCCTTCATAAAAATACTTTAATATCTCTTTCTGGGTATCTGTTAATCCTGTATATTTCTTATTCATATTAATTAAGTAATTAAATGTAGATCCATGCTTTTCTTTTATATGATTCTTTACTGCCTTTTCTGCATCACAAAAGTAATTATTATATGGATATATAATCCCCTTAATAAATTTCTCACCGCAAATTAAACAAATATACTCTTCAGCAGAATTATCATATATATAGCCTCGTTTTATTTCTTCTACTGTAGCATTCCAAAACAGCTCATCAATATTTTTCATAAAACTTCCTCCTATTATACAAAATGTTATAATAAACATGTATTGGTTTTGTTTGCTCTTACGTAGACATTATATTATATTGTTTGTGTTTTGTAAAGCATTTTTTGATTTGTTGTGCAAAATAGCAACGAAATTTCTTTTTGTTTATTTCATTTTTAGCAAAAAAAAGAAACGCAAAATAAATCCGCGTTTCTTTGTTTCACCAGTATCCAACTCTATTAATACTAATACAGAGTACCTAGCACCTATAAAACTGATTTATCAGCTTTTTTACTTATGAAGAATTGGAGATATCTTCTTATATAAAGGAATTGTGATAGCTGAAACCATTATTCCCTTTAATAGATTAAATGGTGCTATACCAAATAATATAAAGCTTTTAAAATCCACTACAAATCCATTAACCTTTGAAGACAATTCAACAAAATATTCTATCGGAGCTCCAAATATCTTTGCATACATAGGTATCAATACAAAATAATTTGCTAATGAAGCAACTATAGTCATAGCTATAGTCCCTAATATCATGCCTATTATTGCTCTTTTAAAAGTCTTTCTTTTGTAATATAAGATTGATGCTGTATATACAAACACACTACCTACGATAAAATTCGCTAATTCTCCAACTCCACCTGTAACTGTTCCTTTAAGAGTCATATGAAGTATATTTTTAACAAACTCAATAGCAACTCCAGCTAAAGGCCCTAATGCAAATGCTCCTATTAATGCTGGAATATCACTCAAATCAACCTTTAAGAATTCTGGAGTAAACCATAATGGAACCTCAATAAACATAATTAAAAATGCTAATACTGATAAAATAGATATTTTAGTTAATGATTTCGTTGTTACTCTTTCCTTTAGTGTTAACATCTTCATCCCTCCAATAATTTTTTACTGTATCTTCAGGGAAATTAAAAAGCCTCTGAAGATTAATCTTCAGAGGCTTAAAATTCTACACATAATTAGTAACATACTAGCTAACCGTGTACTAATCTTCTCCCATCCAGACTTTACTGTCGGTACTGGAATTTCACCAGCTCAACTGTCTATAACAGCTCGCGGACTTTAACCGCCGGTCGGGAATTTCACCCTGCCCTGAAGACTAGAATATACTATTCATTTGCCAATAATATTATCTCATATAGACATATCTTTTGTCAACCTTTTACAGAAATGCCCACAATGCATTATTTATCAAATGGCAAATGGCGAACATCGAAAAGCCATTCTCAATTATCAATTATCAATTATCTTTTATAAACTACTTTCCCATCTATAATTGTTGCTACAGTTTTACAATTAATATCCTTTAATGGATTTCCATCAAATATAACTATATCTGCATCTTTACCTACTTCTATACTTCCAACTCTATCATCTATACCTAATATTTCTGCAGCATTAATTGTAATAGCCTTTAAAGCTTCCATTTCATCCATACCTGATTTTACAGCAAGCCCTGCACATAGTGGTAAATATTGAAGTGGTATAACAGGTGAATCTGTCATTATTGCAACTTTCACTCCTGCTTTATTTAATACCCCAGGTGTCTCAAAAGTTAAATTTTTCAACTCAAATTTACTTCTTTCTGAAAGGCTTGGGCCTACTATTGTAGGTTTTTGCTCTTCAGCTAAATAATCTGCAATAAGATGACCTTCAGTACAGTGCTCTAATGTAATATCAACATCAAATTCTTTTGCAATTCTAATAGCAGTAAGTATATCATCTGCTCTATGGGCATGTGCTTTAAGAGGTATTTCTTTTCTTATTACCTTAGCCATAGCTTCCATCTTCATGTCAAATTCTGGTGCTTTTGATGGGTCTTCCTTAGCTTTTTCCTGTTTTTCAACGTAGTTTTTAGCTTTAAAAAGTGTTTCTCTAAGTATAGCTGCAGTTGCCATTCTCGTCATAGGTGATTTTTTCTGAGCATTATATACCCTCTTTGGATTTTCACCAAAAGCTATTTTCATAGCCAATGGTTCCTTAACTATCATATCATCTATTCTTCTTCCGTATGTTTTAATAGCTGCAAACTGTCCTCCAATCACATTTGCACTTCCTGGGCCAGTTGCTGCACAAGTAACTCCACCTTGATAAGCTTCTTCAAATGTTCTGTCCATTGGATTTATACCATCTATTCCTCTTAGATGTGGTGTAACTGGATCTACCATTTCATTACCGTCATCTCCTTCAAAGCCTATTCCGTCTTCAAAAAGGCCTATATGACAATGAGCATCAATAAACCCAGGTGTAACCATTTTTCCTTCTGCATCAATAACTTCTACATCTAATGGAGCAACTATGTCTTTGCCTATTTCTTTTATTTTACCGTTTTCTATTAATATACTACCATTTTCAATAATTTCTCCTGCCATTGTATAAATTGTACCGTTTTTAATAAGTAACATTAAAATACCCCCTTGTTTTTTATAATTCCATAATAAATTATTATTTCTTAAGCTCCTCATATATGTTTCTACAATTAGTTTCTTTTACAAATAAAACTCCTACAACTCCAATTACTGCTGCCACTAAACACACTAAAAGTGCAGTATTATATGATTGTACAGAATAAATCTTAACACCTTCTACTACTTTTCCAGTCCAAGTCTTGTTAAGTATATATCCTATTAAAGGCTGGATTAAAGCTGCAAATAAAAATCCTCCCATATTTACTGTACCGGTAGATATACCAGCATATTCCCTAGGATTTACTTCTTTAGCTGAAGCCCATGAGAGAACGAAACCTGATGCTGAAAATCCTATCAAGAAAAATAAGATATATAGCAAAGTAAAAGGCATATTACCAGGGTTTATATACAGTAACACTATCCAAGTAAACAGATATACAACAGAAAATATGAAAAATGGAAGCTTCCTCTTACCCATTTTATCTGAAACAAATCCTACAATCAAACTTCCTATCATAATACCTATTGTCATAGTCATAGTAAATGTAGAAGCCTTAGCCTTACTTATATCATAAACATGAATCATATAGGGAACTCCCCATGTCCCCATAAATGCTATGACAGAGCCAAACATTCCTCCGAATACAAAAAATCCTGGCCAAGTTCTAGGGTTAGAAAATACTATTTTTATACTTTCTTTTAAATCTATATCTCTTTTATTCTGTTCTATAACAACCGGTTCAAATCCTTTTTCCTCTGGTTTATTTCTAACTATTATATATGTCAACACTGCAATAAGAACTGATATTACTCCTATAACTCCAAAGGATAATCGCCATCCAATAATGGATACTAAAACTACTAAAGGAAACTGTGCAAGTAATGCACCTCCATTACCCACAAAAGACGTAAGTCCAGACATTCTTCCAAACTCTTCTTCACTAAACCACTGGGATAGAACCTTTAATATCGAAATAAATACAACAGAAACCCCTAATCCAACTACAAGTCTACCAATATAAGCTAAACCAATTGTTGGAGCAATTCCAAATATAATTGAGCCTACTCCTGCTAATAATGTACCCACAGTTACAGTTTTTCTTGCTCCTAAAGTATCTGCAAATATTCCTGATGGTATCTGCATTATCGTATAAGCATAAAAATACATAGCCCCTAAGTTACCAAACTCAACATCAGTTATATTGAACCCCTGTATTAATTCTTGTCTTACCACTCCTGCTGCCACTCTATGAAAAAATACAATTACATATGCAAGGGCAAGTATTCCCCAAACAAGCCACCTATAATACGTTGGGCTATCATTTCTACTTTTGTTACTCATTTAATTTCTCCTTTCGTTCCTTAAATCTCATCCCATGTTTTTTCTAGTTTTAAAATTGAAAATTACAATTGTAACCTCACATTAAAATGTGAGCTACACTTGATGTAAAAATAAAAAATAAGTGAATACCTTATAGTAATTTGGCTTAGAAAATCAGCAGAAAAATGAGAAAAAATTCGTGGATTTGACAGGACGTCAAATCCGCGACACGGTAACAGGACGTTACCATTGGAGCATTAGAATTTTTTCGTAGGTTTAATGCTTGATTTTCTCCAAATTATTATGTGTATGAGCGTTTTTTATTTTTTAAACTATTAATTCCTATACCTGCTTCATACTCAATGAAATTCTACCTCTTTCAATATCTAAATCAATAATTCTTACATTTACAATATCCCCAACTGATACTATATCCATTGGATTTTTTACAAATCTATCACTCATCTCAGAAATATGAACTAATCCATCCTGCTTAACTCCTATGTCAACAAAAGCTCCAAAGTCAACTACATTTCTTACAGTTCCAGTCAACACCATATTGGGTCTTAAATCTTCCATCTTTAATACATCACTTCTAAATATAGGCTTTGGCATCTCTTCTCTAGGGTCTCTACCTGGCTTTTTAAGCTCTTGTATAATATCCCTTAAAGTTGGTACTCCCACTTCTAATTGTTCTGATAATTTAGCTATACGCTTCTCTAGCTTTTCAGTTCTTGACACTTTTCTATTTTTCTTATTATGTCCAATCTTTACTTTTGATAATTCTTCTAAACTCTTTAATGTTTTATTAAAACTATTATCTACAGCTTCTTCTCTATCTTCTTCTATTTCATATTCTAAAATTCTTTGCTCTATGTTTTTAAGTTTTCCTTGTCTTATGTCTTCCTTTGTAAATCCTAGTTTTTCTATCAATTTCATAGTTATATCATAGGATTCAGGATGGACAGCTGTATTGTCTAATAGATTTTCTCCATCTCTAATTCTTAAGAATCCAGCACATTGTTCAAAGGATTTATCACCTAGTCTTTTTACTTCTTTTAACTGATTTCTGTTTGTAAATTTTCCATTTTCTTCTCTATATGCAACAATGTTTTTAGCTATGCTTGGAGTAATACCTGAAACATAATGAAGTAAGGAAGGAGTGGCAGTATTTAAATCTACTCCAACACTATTTACACAATCCTCAACAACTCCGTTTAATGCTTCTCCTAGTCTCTTTTGGTTTAAGTCGTGTTGATATTGCCCTACCCCTATGCTTTTAGGGTCAATCTTAACAAGCTCTGCTAATGGGTCTTGAAGTCTTCTACCTATTGAAATAGCTCCTCTTATTGAAACATTTACATCAGGATACTCTTCTGCTGCCAGTTTAGAGGCAGAATAAACTGAAGCTCCAGCTTCGCTAACAATTGTGTAATATACTTCTTTGTCTATTTCTTTAAGCATATCAGCTACAATTAATTCTGTTTCCCTTGAAGCTGTTCCATTTCCTATAGAAATCATATCTATGTCATACTTTTCAATTAATTCCTTCATTGTCTCTTTAGATTTTTCCACTTCATTTTGAGGCTCATTTGGATAAATAGTTGTATAATCTAATAATTTACCTGTATCATCTAATACAGCTAATTTACAACCTGTTCTATAACTTGGGTCAATAGCTAAAACCCTTACGTCTTCAACAGGTGGTATCATTAATAATTTTTTAGTATTACTTGCAAATACTTTTATAGCCTCTTCTTCTGCTCTTTCAGTTAATGTACTTCTTACTTCTCTTTCTATAGAAGGTGCTATTAATCTTTTATATGAATCCTCTATTGCTTCTATTAAATGTTCTGTTGTTATTGCTTGTGAGTTTTCAACAACTTGACCTTTAAGGTATTCTATTATTTCTTCATCTGGAGTTACTACTTTTACTCTTAATTTCTTTTCCTTTTCCCCTCTATTAATTGCTAATATCCTATGATTCGCAATTTTATTTACTGGTTCAGTATAATCATAATACATCTCATAAACTGTAACTTCTTCTTCGTCTACAGCTTTAGTTTGTATTATACCTTTGTCGAAATATACACTTCTTATTCTCTTTCTGTATTCAGCATTATCTGATATTATTTCTGCAATTATATCCTTAGCACCTTGAAGTGCATCTTCTACAGTTAAAACTTCCTTTTCTTCATTTATAAAAGGTTTAGCTACTTCTTCTATAGTGCCAGTAGTTGTTTCTTGCTTCATTATAATTTCAGCTAAAGGCTCTAAGCCCTTTTCTTTTGCTTTTGTACCTCTTGTTCTTTTTTTCTTCTTATATGGTCTATATAAATCTTCTACTCTTTGAAGTACTGTTGCAGATAAAATTTCCTTCTTTAATTCTTCTGTTAATTTCCCTTGTTCGTCGATTAAACGTATTACTTCCTCTTTTCTCGATTCTAAATTTCTTAAATATGTAAGTCTATCGTTTAATTCCCTTAATATAACGTCACTTAGTTCTCCTGTCTGTTCTTTTCTATATCTAGCTATAAAAGGTATAGTGTTACCTTCATCAATAAGCTTTATCGTATTTTCTACTTGATATTTTTTAAGGCTAAACTCCTCGGCCAATTTTGCTACAATATTCATGTTTATCTCCCCTTCTCTCTTCTGTTCTCTATCATATTATATAATAAATATATATAAGAAAAAAGCGACTAAGTCGCTTTTTCTACTTACTCTACTTTGAAACCCTTTATCAATTGCCCTAATTGCTCTGCCATTGTATTAAGTTGCTCTATTGATTCATTCATGTTTATAATAGCTGCCTGCTGTTCCTCTGTATTTGCTAATACAGTCTGAGTGCCTGATGCAGTCTGCTCAGATACAGCACTTACCTGTAAAATAGATTTTTCTATATCTTGAGTATCCTCTGAAAGTTCTTTCATTACACTTCCAAACTCTTTAACTGCTTGTGTAACTTTATTAGTTTGAAGTAGGATATCTTCAAAGGACTCTGTTGTATCATTTATTACTTCACTGCCTTTTTCTACTTCTTCTAACCCTGTATTCATAGATTCCACTACTGAGTCCATTTCATTTTGTATCTTACTTATTATATCTACTATATCCTTAGACGCATCACTAGTTTGTTCTGAAAGAGTTCTAACTTCTTCAGCTACTACAGTAAACCCTTTACCATATTCTCCTGCTCTGGCAGCCTCTATTGATGCATTTAAAGCCAGTAAATTAGTTTGTTTTGAAATATTATCTATAAAGGTAACTATTTTGCCTATTTCCTTAGTGTATTCTGTCAAATTATATACCTTTTCTGCTGAGCTCTTTACCTTATTAGCTATTGAATTCATGCTTTCCTTAGTTTTATCTATATTCTGAGTACCATTGTTAGCAATTATCGAAGACTTTTCTGCAGCCTGTTTTATATTATCAGCACTCTTTTCTACTTCTTTTACACTATTGACCATATCATTAACAGTATTAGTTGTTTCATCTACACTTGCTAACTGATTTTGTGCCCCTGTAGCTACCTGCTCAATTACTGAAGATATTGCATCTGATGCTTTCAATGTTAATTCACCATTATGCTTTAATTTTTTAGAAGACTGTTTTACATTAGTAACAACTTCGTTAACGCTTAAAATGATGTCATATAATGAGGTGACCATCTGATTAAAGGCGGTCTGCAACTCCCCAATCTCATTCTTAGATGTTTTCTTTATTGATTTAGTTAAGTCCCCTTCCTTTAATTCTTCTGCAGCCTTTACTAATTTAACTATAGGACGAGTAAATACGCCTGCTGTAATTATTGAAAAAATTATACTTAAAATTATAGCTATTCCACTTATCATTAATGTTCTTTTTAAATTTGTTAATGCTAATTCTGTTACTTCTTTTTCTTCCTGCTCTACTATTACAGCCCATCCAGTAGATGGTACTGTTGTATATGCTCCTAAAACTGTTTCTCCATTATCGTCAGTATATTTTTCTACATCAGTAGTTCCTTTTAATGCATTTATAGCTCCTACAATATTATTTTCTTTAACATTATATCTTTCTAAGACTTTGTTCTTAAAATCCTTATGTCCTATTACTATTCCCTTTTTGTCTACTATGTACGATATTCCATTTTCACCAATCTGTTGGTCAGATACTAATTTACCTATTTCTATTAAATCTATTTTAGCAGCAATAACTCCGATTTGCTGACCTAGTACACTCTTGATAGGCATTGCAATAGTAACACCCGGTAATTTTGATGCATCATCTATATAGGAATCTGAAACAGCATTTTCTCCTTTAGAAGCTTTTAAAAACCACTGTTGGTCACTTACATTAAGCTTGTCCTTTTTATGTCTTGTGGACACTATCTCATTTCCATTGTTGTCAAAGATATATAACACTTTTAACTGGTCTACATTATTAATTGCAGTCATCATAATATTCCCTATTTCAAATTCACTCATGTTATCCATATTTATAGATGTAGATAATGTTTCTAATGTATCAAAGGACTTTGTAATAAAAATATCTATCTGACTTGCCAATGATTTTGCAATAGCTATATTAGACTTTTCTACGTTCTGTTGTAAGTCTCTATTGTCTACATAGTAGTTTATGATACCAATAGATATTATAGGAAGTATAGTTAATATAAGTACTACTGCCATAATTTGATTTCTCATACTTCTAGTAAAAATATTTTTTGAAGTTCTTTTTTTGCTTTTCTTTTTATACGTACTCTTTGGCAATTTTAATTTGCATTTCTTTTTAAAAAGTCCCATATTCCCACCCCTTATCCAGTCCTTTTATCATAGGTACAATAATAAGTATTCAACAAAAACTGTGTTAATCCTCTTTATTTTCTGAAATTTTTGTATAGTGAAAAAAGGCGACTTTATCGCCTTGTTAGTTAATAGTTCGTTGTTAGTAGTTTTAAGTCTAGCTTTCAGGTCACTTTAACTACTAAAAAATATTAGAAAGGATTAGGCTACTCGCTATTAGATTTAACTAAAAAACATGCATTTAAACGTCATCATTTACGTCGTTTTGTACGTCTACTTGTACGTTCCTTTACGCTCTTTATTTTACATTTTCAATTTTCAATTTTAAATTTCTTTTATTTCGCCTTATCCTTTAAATATTCATCTATAAACATATCTATATCTCCATCCATAACGCTATTAACGTTACCCGTTTCCACATTTGTTCTATGGTCTTTAACCATGTTATAAGGATGGAATACATATGACCTTATCTGTGAACCCCAAGCTATCTGACTATAATCTCCTTGAAGGTCTTGTATTTTTTCTTTTTGCTCCATTTCCTTAAGCTCTATAAGCTTCGCCTTTAACATCTTCATTGCTGTAGCTCTATTGCTATGCTGTGACCTCTCACTTTGGCACTGAACTACGATTCCTGTAGGAATATGGGTAATTCTAACAGCTGAATCCGTAGTATTTACGTGCTGACCTCCAGCACCACTTGCCCTATAGGTATCTATTTTTAAGTCCTTTTGCTCTATATCTATTTCTACATCATCATCTATTTCTGGCATGATATCTACAGAAGCAAATGAAGTATGACGTCTTCCTGAAGAATCAAATGGTGATATTCTTACTAATCTATGAACTCCTCTTTCTGCCTTTAAATACCCGTAAGCATTTACACCCTTTACTAATAAAGTAACACTTTTTATACCAGCTTCTGTATCCTTAAGAATATCAAGGGTTTCAATATTGTATCCCTTTCTTTCGCACCATCTTGTATACATTCTAAGAAGCATTTCTGCCCAATCTTGAGCTTCCAATCCACCTGCTCCAGAGTGTATAGACAAAATGGCATTATTGCTATCGAATTCTCCAGTAAGAAGAGTATTGATTCTTAACTGTTTTATCCTTTTCTCTAATTCTTTAGTACCCTCTTTTATTTCATCCATCGATGAAGAATCCTGCTCTTCTAATGAAAGCTCTATCAATACTTCTATATCTTCAATACTATTTGATATATCGGTATATTCTTTAATTTTACCATTTAAACTCTTTACCTTCTGAGATATCTTTTGAGCCTTTTCTCTATCGTTCCAGAAATCTGGCTTTGACATCTCAGCTTCTAATTGAGCTACTTCCTTTTTAATACCTTCGATGTCAAAGTGAAACACCTATTTCTTTTAATTGTTCTTTAAATTCTACTAACGTATCTTGATAGCTTTCTAGTTCTATCATTAGTAGCACTCCTTTCGTCTTCCGCTATTCGTTGTTCGCCATTCGCTGTTCGCCTTTCGCTACTCGCTACACTGCGTACAAGTCAACGTACGACGTACCGTGTAAAAGAAGATGTAAAAGTAAACGTAAAAACGTACAGCGTACAAGTTCGTTACCGTTATTGAGGAACGCCCTCGTTCCTCAATAAGTCACTTAGTCGAGGCACGTAGGCGTACCTCGACAACTGTTATCATATCTTTTAGTATGTCTACCTGCACGTTATTCTTTAAGTCATCTTGTAGGAATTTTTAGCTAATAGCTAGACCAATTTTACATTTTAACCTTTAACAACCACTAACTACTAACTACTTACCACTAACTTCTCAAGTACCAAGCACCTAGTACCCAGTACCTGCAATTTACACATTTCTCCCGCAGCATTTCTTATATTTCTTTCCACTTCCACATGGGCATGGATCATTTCTACCTATTTTCTTACCCTTTACTACTGTCTTTTGTTTAGGTTGTTTATCTCCATGATTTACTGTCTTTATTTGAGCCACTCTTTTTCTCTCTAATTTTTCTGCTCTTTGTAGGTGGAATATATGCTTAACTGTTTCCTCTTGAATATTCTTAATCATCTCTTCAAACATGTCAAATCCTTCTACTTGATATGCTCTTACAGGGTCTTCTTGTCCTAATGCTCTAAGTCCTATACCTTGTCTTAATTGGTCCATAGCATCTATATGGTCCATCCATTTTGTATCTACTACCCTTAGAAGTATTATTCTTTCTAGTTCTCTTAGCTGCTCTATTCCTACTTCTTTTTCCTTTTGTTTATATAGTTCTTTAGCTACATTTAACAGCTTTTCTTTTAAGTCTTCTCTAGTTAGACTTTCTATATCATCTATCTTTAATGCACCTTCAGGTAAATATATATTAGATAAATATTTTTCTAATCCTTTGATATCCCATTCTTCTGGGTATTTTATTTCCCCTGTATATATGTTTATTGCATTATCGATTATATTTTCAATCATATTTAAAATATTGTCTTTTAAGTTTTCTCCTTCTAGTACCTTTCTTCTTTCTGCATATATTACTTCTCTTTGCTTGTTCATAACATCGTCATATTGAAGCACATGCTTTCTTATATTGAAGTTTCTACCTTCTACCCTTTTCTGTGCTGTCTCTATTGATTTAGTTAATAAATTATGCTCTAATGGCTCATCATCTGGCATACCTAAGCTTTCTACTATACCCTTAATTCTATCGCTACCAAATAATCTCATTAAGTCATCTTCTAATGAAATATAGAATCTTGAAGAACCTGGGTCCCCTTGACGTCCTGAACGACCTCTAAGCTGATTGTCTATTCTTCTTGATTCATGCCTTTCTGTACCGATAATGTGAAGTCCTCCAGCTTGAATTACCTTTTCATGCTCAACTTTAGTTTCTTTCTTTGATTTTTCTAATAATTTATTATATACCTTTCTTGCCTCTAAAATATCTGGGTCATCTGTTTCGTTAAAACTATCCACTTGAGCTAGAATTTCATCACTATATCCCTTTTTCTTCATATCATTTTTAGCAAGAAACTCTGGGTTACCACCTAATACTATGTCCGTACCACGACCAGCCATATTAGTAGCAATAGTTACTGCTTTAAATCTACCTGCTTGAGCAACAATCTCTGCTTCTTTTTCGTGGTGTTTAGCATTTAATACTTCATGCTTTATTCCTGCTCTTTTAAGTATTCTACTAAGTAGCTCTGATTTTTCAATTGAAACTGTACCTACTAGTACAGGCTGACCATGTTCATTCTTTTCCTTTATTTCTTCTGCTATTGCTTTAAACTTAGCTTCTTGTGTTTTATATATCACGTCAGGACAATCTTCTCTAATCACAGGTTTATTTGTCGGTATTTCCACAACATCCATACCGTAGATTTCTCTGAATTCATCTTCTTCTGTCTTAGCAGTACCTGTCATACCAGCTAGTTTCTTATACATTCTAAAGTAGTTCTGGAAGGTTATAGTTGCTAAAGTTTTTGATTCTCTTCTTACGTCTAACCCTTCCTTAGCCTCTATAGCCTGATGTAATCCATCACTATATCTTCTACCGAACATAAGTCTTCCTGTAAATTCATCTACTATTACTACTTGGCCATCTTTTACTATATAATCTTTATCTCTTTTCATTAAATTATGTGCTTTTAGCGCTTGGTTTATATGATGGGAAATTTCCATATTTGCTGGGTCTGCTAAGTTCTCTAAACTAAAGAAGTTTTCTGCCTTTTCAACACCTTTTTCTGTTAATGTAACGTTATTTCCCTTTTCATCTACTACAAAGTCAACTTTTTCCTCTTTTATCTCTCTATTTACACGACTAAATAAGTCGTTTGATTTCTCGTTAGGGTCTAATTTTCTTCCCTTTAAAGTTCTAACAAATTTATCTGCCATATGATATAGATTAGTAGATTTATCTCCGCTACCTGATATTATAAGGGGAGTTCTTGCTTCATCAATTAATATACTGTCTACCTCGTCTATTATTGCATAGTTAAGCTCTCTTTGAACCATTTCCTTCTTGTATATAACCATGTTGTCCCTTAAATAGTCAAAGCCAAACTCGTTATTTGTCCCGTATGTTATGTCGCAGTTATATGCTTCTCTTCTCTCTTTATTATCCATACCATGAACTATACAGCTAACAGATAAACCTAAGAACCTATAAACTTTTCCCATCCAGTCCTTATCTCTTTTTGCTAGATAGTCATTAACAGTTACAACATGTACCCCTTTTCCAGTAAGGGCATTTAAATAAACAGGTAAAGTAGCAACTAGAGTTTTACCTTCACCTGTCTTCATCTCCGCTATCCTTCCTTGATGAAGGACAACACCACCTATAAGCTGAACTCTATAGTGTCTCATACCCAATACTCTATCTGCAGCTTCTCTTACTACAGCAAATGCTTCTGGTAATATATCATCTAAAGTTTCTCCATTATTTAATCTATTTTTAAACTCATCAGTTTTTGCCTTTAGTTGTTCGTCTGTAAGTCCCTTCATTTCTTCTTCAAGTGATTCTATCTTATCTACAATAGGTTTTATTCTCTTTATTTCCCTTTCACTATAGGTACCAAATATTTTTTCAAATATTTTTTTCAAATTGACCACCTTCCAGACAGTATATAATTTATCTTATCATTTTATTTTAACATTAATGGCAATAACAAACAAGGCAGGGAATGTAATTACAGAGATTTCGCATCTAATTTCCAGTAAAAACTTTACTTTCCCTTAATTTGTAATGC
>NZ_ARZA01000175.1 GCF_000387765.1 Caldisalinibacter kiritimatiensis | reverse complement strand
CCATTAATTTTATTTTATAATGTTCGAGAAAATGTGTCTACAATATTATACTAACATCATATACTAAATATAAGTCGTTCAAATTGGTACTACAATAAAAAGAAGCCAAACAATGATTCGTACAATCATCCTAGAAAAGGTCGACCAATTCCAGGATATAGTTATAATACTTCTGGTGAAAAAGTTAGTGATTTACAGGTAATGAAGTATATTAAAGAGCTCATAAAAGGCCAAGCCTACTGTTATGGTTATATTAAGATAACCCACCTTTTAAGGAAAAAATATAACCTTATTATTAATAAAAAGAAAGTATATATAATCTGTAAGCAACTTAGAATACTTAAGCCCCAAAGGGAAATGAAACCTAAATATCCAAGAAAAATAGCTATGAACAGAATTATTAATGGTTCTAATCAACTTTGAGAAGCTGATATTAAATATGGTTATATTACTAGTAGCAAAAAGTTTTTCTATATTTTATCCTTTATTGATGTTTTTGATAGAAGTATTATAGATTTTCATATAAGCTTAAGCTGTACAGCTAAGGACGCAAAAGAAACCTTAATTAATTCACTAGTAAAAAGGAATTTACTTTCTAGTGAAAGTAAACCAATTATACGCACCGATAATGGTACTCAATTTACAAGTAATACATTTAAATATACTTGTGAAAAGCTCAATATACATCATGAGCAAATTCCTGTAAAAACTCCTAATAAAAATGCTCATATTGAGTCTTTTCATAATCTGCTTCAGGATGAGTGCTTAAAGTATTTTAGCTTCGCTAGTTTTAAAAAAGCCTACAAAGAAGTTATAAGGTATATTGATTACTATAATAATATAAGAATACACTCATCTATAGGTTATATGACTCCTACGAAATTTTATAGAGAAAATTTAAACAATACTAAGATAAAGCTAGTTGTTAAAATTTAATTGTTCAATTATAAGGGGTTAAGCCGCTACATAATCAACAAACTTCACTTGAAATATTAATAATTCTGACCAAAAACTCTTTTGAGAACGCATGTTCGTATGGTATAATAGTTATTAGATTACTTTATAAAGGAGAGTTAAAATGAACCAATTAAGAAATATGAGTTTTATAGACCTCTTTGCTGGAATAGGTGGATTTAGAATTGCATTAGAAAAATTTGGAGCAAACTGTGTTTTTTCGTCTGAGAAAGATAAATATGCTAAGATTACATACGAAGCTAATTTTGGGGACATTCCTGCTGGAGATATAACTAAAATTAAAAGTGAAGATATTCCTCCTCATGATATCTTATGTGCAGGATTTCCTTGTCAACCATTTAGTATAAGTGGAAAGCAAAAAGGATTTGAAGATTCACGAGGGACACTCTTCTTTGAAATAGCAAGAATTGTAAAATATCATAGACCTAAAATGCTTTTTCTTGAAAATGTAGCTAACCTTAGAAGACATAAGGATGGAAAAACAATTGATAATATGATTAAAATATTGAAAGACTTGGAGTATAATGTATTTACTGAAATTTTGAATGCTAGCGATTTTGGCGTTCCTCAGAGTCGCAAACGTCTATATTTTGTTTGCTTCAGAAAGGAACTTGGAATAATGAACTTTTCTTTTCCAAAGCCAACTTTAGAAGACATTGCACTTGAAGATATTTTACTGCCCGATTCAGAAACTGAAAAATATATAATAGATAGAGATGATATATATATGAAAGACATAACTATTAATGATAGAAAACTAAAGCCGATTAGGATAGGTACTATAAACAAAGGTGGACAAGGAGAAAGGATTTACAGTCCTAAGGGACACGCCATAACACTTTCAGCACATGGTGGTGGTCCAGGAGCAAAGACTGGAGCATACTTAGTAAATAATAAAGTCCGAAAACTTGCACCAAGAGAATGTGCTCTAGCCCAAGGATTTCCACCAGATTTTAAGATTCCAGTTTCTGATTCTCAAGCATGGAAACAATTTGGTAATAGTGTAGCAGTACCAGTGTTAATTAAAATACTTGAGAAAGTTTCTAAATACAACCTGAAAACAAGTTCATTAAAAACTTCAATAGAGGCAGTTAGTTAAAGACGAGAATAATATCTCGTCTTTTTTTAGTAATGTCCAATAGCTTTTAGAAAGTGTTTTGCTGTATAATTTTCCTCTTTGCCACAGTAAATTAAACTAAAAATAACATTTGCATTATTAGTTGTGCTTAACTTTTTCACAGAATATTTCTCTCTAGGAATTTCTTCTGAAAGATAAAAGTTACCTCCAAAATAACAATTCTCTTTTTGTAAATCATTAGTAGTATTAACTTCTAAATATGTTTTTTTACCTTCCTTAAAGTAATTAACCACTTCACATTCCATACTTTCTAAGTGCTCAGTAACGAGTTCTTTGGCTATCTGAAAGTCTTTCTTAGGAAGATTACGACTACCACTTTTCTTTCTTCTTAAACAAGCTGAAACTTGAAAATACCTATTTATTTCTTCGGTTTGTATGATTGCTTTAAAACCCTTTGTTACATTAGAAGTAATAATAAACCTAGAATCTTTTTGAAGATAGTGATTTTCAACCCATTTACTCAGTACATAAGTATCACATTGAATGTCTAAGGAAGATTGACCCACATTCTCAAAACTACTAAAGTTCTCATTTAAATATTCAATAATTTGCTTTGAGTAAATATTTTCTGGATAAATATTTCTTGGTGAATATATAAACTTATCTTGTTCTATTAATACTACAAACTGTCCAGCTTGTGATGGAGATAGCTTACATTCCATATTAAACACATGGTCTGAGTTCAATATAACATTAATGTCTGGTGCATTTGAATTGCTACCCCCTACATCTTTGAAGCAAACATCTTCTCTACCATACTTTTGATTAAGATATCTAACACTTTCAATCTCAAAGTCTCTCCATCTTGCCATTTAATCCCCCCCTTATAAATATACGTAGTGTCAAAAGTTTAGAGCAAAATTGACACTCAAATATTGAAATTTAAATAATATA
>NZ_ARZA01000174.1 GCF_000387765.1 Caldisalinibacter kiritimatiensis | reverse complement strand
CTAGAGCATCGAATTTTCTATAAATTTAACAAGGATGTTCCTAAAGAGCTTACTGATCAATTAAAAGAATGTGCTGACATGATTAAACATTTGGATAATAAAATGTTATCAATAAAAAAAGAAGTTGACCTCTATAAATGATAACAGGGTCATAGGCTCCACAAATTTATAAAATACAAAAACTATAAAAACACAAAAATGGTATAATATAGATAAGGTTTATGGGCAGGAGAATATAAAATGCCAAGAAAGCCAAGAGTTCATTATAAAGATTCTCTAGAATGTGCAGGTGGTTTACCATCTGGAGATTTAGTAAGCTTTGGAGGAAAGTATTAATAAATTAAAAAGCGAAGTGGTAGATTGCCCCCTGTTGATTAATTTAAAGGAGTTTATACATATGCACAATATTAATAATTCTATTAGAACTTTATACAGTTATTATGATTTTTCTTACTTGGCAAACAAGTATATCGATAGAAATTACTGGTTAAAACATATTTACGAATTGGTACCAAAAAATTTGAGTTGTATTTAAATAAAGGTCACCAACTGTATAGATTAGAAGTTATGATTTCTG
>NZ_ARZA01000173.1 GCF_000387765.1 Caldisalinibacter kiritimatiensis | reverse complement strand
GCATTACAAATTAAGGGAAAGTAAAGTTTTTACTGGAAATTAGATGCGAAATCTCTGATATTTAGTCAAATATGTTGACTTTAAGTACATATAAATATATAATTAGTACGAACAAATGTTCAGGAAAAAATAAACATATAAAAAATCCAAAACTTACCGTATATATGTAAAGCTACAATTGTTATAATGTAGTTAAAATGTTTTAAATAGGGGTTATTATAGAGGTGATATAATGGGTAAATTCAAAATACGGTCAGATTTTAAGCCCACAGGTGACCAACCCAAAGCTATTGAAGCTTTGAGTAAAGGAATAAATAAAGGCCTAAAACATCAGATATTATTAGGTGTTACCGGTTCGGGTAAGACATTTACAATGGCAAATATAATTGAGAAGGTACAAAAACCAACTATAGTTATAGCGCATAATAAGACATTAGCAGCCCAACTAGCCAGTGAGTTCAAAGAATTTTTCCCCAATAATGCAGTTGAATATTTTGTTAGCTACTATGATTATTACCAACCTGAAGCTTATGTGCCTCAGTCGGACACATATATAGAAAAAGATGCTTCTATAAACGATGAAATAGATAAGCTACGACATTCTGCTACAGCTTCTTTGTTTGAGCGTAGGGATGTTATTATAGTATCGAGTGTCTCATGTATTTATGGATTAGGAGACCCTATAGATTACGAAAATCTTGTTGTTTCATTAAGACCAGGTATGATAAAGGATAGAGACGAAGTAATAAGAAAGCTTGTCGATATACAATATGTTAGAAACGATATAAACTTTACACGTGGAACATTTAGAGTAAGGGGCGATGTTGTAGAGATTTTTCCAGCATCATCGGGAGAAGATGCAATTAGGGTAGAATTCTTTGGTGATGAAATAGATAGAATAACTGAGGTTAACGCGTTGACAGGAGAAATAATAGGACTAAGAAATCATGTTTCTATTTTTCCAGCATCCCATTTTGCTACATCAGAAGAAAAAATAGAAAGAGCTATTAAGAGTATTGAAAGGGAACTAGAAGAAAGATTAAAGGAATTGAGAAGTCAAGATAAGTTGCTAGAAGCTCAAAGATTACAACAAAGGACTATGTATGACATTGAAATGCTTAGAGAAATGGGATTTTGTCAGGGGATAGAGAACTATTCTAGACATTTAAGTGGAAGGCCACCGGGAAGCAAACCTTATACTTTACTTGACTATTTTCCAGAAGATTATTTAATGATAATAGACGAGTCACATGTTACAATACCACAAGTTAGAGGTATGTATGCAGGGGATAGGTCAAGAAAACAAACACTCGTTGATTACGGATTCAGATTACCCTCAGCACTAGATAACAGACCTCTTAAATTTAATGAATTTGAAAATCATATAAACACAGTATTATATGTTAGTGCTACTCCAGGACCATATGAATTAGAACATTCCCAAAAAACTGTAGAACAAATTATTAGACCAACTGGATTATTAGACCCAGAAGTACAAGTAAGACCTACTAAAAATCAGATTGATGATTTAGTAAAAGAAATAAACATTAGAGTAGATAAAAAACAAAGAGTATTAGTAACAACTCTTACTAAAAAGATGGCAGAAGATTTAACTAATTATTTGAAGGAAATAGGAATAAAAGTAACTTATTTACATTCAGATATTGATACTATTGAAAGAATGGAGATAATTAGGGACTTAAGGTTAGGTAAATTTGACGTTTTAGTAGGTATAAATCTTTTGAGGGAAGGTTTGGACTTACCAGAAGTGTCCTTGGTGGCAATATTAGATGCTGATAAGGAAGGATTTTTAAGGTCAGAGACTTCATTGATACAGACAATAGGAAGAGCAGCAAGAAATGCAGAAGGCAAAGTAATAATGTATGCCGATACTATTACTAATTCAATGAATAGAGCTATTAGTGAAACTAATAGAAGAAGAAGTATACAAATGGAATATAATAAAAAGCACAATATAGTTCCTAAAACGATTAAAAAAGGTGTAAGAAAAGTAATTGAAGCTACTAAAGCTGCAGAAGAGTCAGAAATATATGGAATTGAGAGTCAAGATAAGATGACTGATAAAGAAATTAAAGAAACAATTGAGAAACTGCAAAATGAAATGATGGAAGCAGCAGAAAAGCTTCAGTTCGAGAGAGCAGCAGAATTAAGAGATAAAATTGAGGAATTAAAAAGTAAATTAGATAAGTAACTAATATTGTATTTATCCTTCAATTAGCAAGGAGTGGTTATATGCAAAAGAATAAAAAAATTATTGTTAAAGGTGCAAAGGAGCATAATTTAAAAAATATTAATATCGAAATACCAAGAGATAAGTTTATAGTATTTACAGGATTAAGTGGCTCAGGTAAATCATCATTAGCCTTTGATACTATATATGCTGAAGGACAGAGAAGATATGTAGAGAGTCTTTCAGCTTATGCTAGACAGTTTTTAGGGCAAATGGAGAAACCAGATGTTGAGTATATTGAGGGGTTATCCCCTGCTATATCAATAGACCAGAAGACTACGAGTAAAAATCCGAGGTCAACAGTAGGAACAGTAACTGAAATATATGATTACTTAAGATTATTATTTGCAAGGATAGGTATCCCTCATTGTCCTAAATGTGGTAGAGAGATTACATCACAAACTGTTGACCAAATGGTGGACCAAATTTTAGAGTTAGAAGAAAGAACAAAACTACAGTTACTAGCCCCTATTATAAGGGGACGGAAAGGAACTCATCAAAAAACCTTAGAAACTATAAGAAAAGAAGGTTTTGTACGAGTTAGAGTTGATGGTGAAATATTCGATATTAACGACGACATAAACTTAGATAAAAATAAAAAACATAATATAGAAGTAGTAGTGGACAGAATAATAGTAAAAGAAGGAATAGAAAATAGATTAGCAGATTCAATTGAAACAGCATTAAACTTATCAGATGGATTAGTTATAGTTGACATTATAGGAAAAGAGGAGCTATTGTTTAGCTCGAAGCTTTCATGTCCTGAATGCGGTATAGGTATGGAAGAATTAGCTCCTAGAATGTTTTCGTTTAATAGTCCTTTTGGAATGTGCCCAACATGTAATGGTCTAGGTAATCATAAAAAGATAGACCCTGAATTAATAATACCTAACCCTAATCTTTCAATTAATCAAGGAGCAATAGCCCCCTTTAGTAACACTTCAGAAGATACCTATTATTATAGAATGTTTAAATCTATTGCACAAGACAATGGATTTGATTTAGATACACCAATAAAAGATGCTCCTAAGAAGTTTTTAGATGAATTATTATATGGAACAGGCAATAGAAATATTGCTTTCACATACGAAAGTAGATTCGGTGGTAGTAGAACCTATAAAGCTCCATTTGAAGGTATAATAAATAATTTAGAAAGAAGATATAAAGAAACTAATTCTGATTACATGAGGGAAAAGATAGAAAATTATATGAGTGTTATACCATGTCCAAATTGTAACGGTGGTAGGTTAAAACGGGAAAGTTTATCTGTTACTGTAGGAGGAATAAATATAAAAGAAGTAACAGATATGTCTATTAAGGATGCTTTAAAATTCTTTAATAACTTAGAATTAACAGAAAGACAAGAGTTTATAGCACAGCAAATATTAAAAGAAATTAGAGAAAGATTAAAGTTCTTAGTAGATGTTGGATTAGAGTATTTAACCTTATCACGTAGTGCTGGAACATTATCGGGAGGAGAGTCACAGAGAATTAGGTTGGCTACACAAATAGGTTCTAGTTTAGTAGGTGTATTATATGTTCTCGATGAACCAAGTATAGGATTACATCAAAGAGATAATGATAGATTATTAAAAACCCTTAGAAATTTAACTGACCTAGGAAATACCCTTATAGTTGTAGAGCACGATGAAGATACAATGTATCATGCAGACCATATAGTTGACATTGGACCTGGTGCAGGAATTCATGGAGGTCAAATAATTGCCCAGGGTACAGTTGAAGATATTAAAAAATGTGATGAATCTATGACTGGACAATATTTAAGTGGCAAGAAAAAAATAGAGGTACCAAAGCAGAGAAGAAAGCCAAATGGCAAGAGTGTAAAAGTATTAGGTGCTAGTGAAAATAATCTTCGAAATATAGATGTTGAATTCCCGTTAGGAGTTATGACTTGCGTAACTGGTGTATCCGGTTCAGGTAAGAGTACTTTAGTAAATGAAATACTTTATAAAAGATTATCTCAAGAATTGCATAGAGGAAAACAAAAACCAGGTAAACATAAAGGGATTGAAGGATTAGAAAATATCGATAAGGTTATAGATATAGACCAATCCCCTATAGGTAGAACACCAAGGTCTAATCCAGCGACATATACAGGGGTATTTGACCATATAAGAGAGCTATTTGCAAAGACTCCAGAGGCAAAAGCAAGAGGATATAAAAAGGGAAGATTTAGCTTTAATGTAAAAGGTGGAAGATGTGAAGCGTGTAGAGGTGACGGTATTATAAAAATTGAGATGCACTTCTTACCAGATGTATACGTTCCTTGTGAAGTTTGTAAAGGAAAAAGATATAATAGAGAAACACTAGAAGTGAAATATAAAGGGAAAACTATATCAGATGTATTAGATATGACAGTAGAAGAGGCATTAGAATTTTTCGATAAAATACCTAAAATAAAGAGAAAATTAAAAACTATGTATGATGTTGGACTTGGCTATATTAAACTAGGCCAACCTTCAACTCAGCTTTCTGGAGGAGAAGCACAGCGTATAAAACTTGCTACTGAGTTAAGTAAACGAAGTACAGGAAAAACATTTTATATTTTAGATGAACCAACTACTGGACTTCATATAGCGGACGTTCATAAGTTAATAAAGGTATTGAATAAATTAGTAGATGCAGGTAATACTGTAGTAGTTATAGAGCACAATTTAGATGTAATCAAAACAGCAGATCACATAATAGATCTTGGTCCAGAAGGTGGAGATGGTGGTGGAACAGTTGTAGCTAGAGGAACTCCTGAAGAAATTTGTAAAGTTCCAGAGTCATATACAGGTCAATTTCTTGAAAAAATGCTTAAGTAAATTGTGCAAAAGATAGATAAAAACATGTATAAAATCCTTCTATCTGTCAACAATCATAAATGGACAAGGGTAAAACAGATAGGAGGAATATATAATGAAAAAGAAAAGATTTTATGCAATTATGTGTGTATTCGCTATATTATTTTCATCAACTGTAATGGCAGAAGGGTTATATAAGGATATAAAGGTTTATTTTGATAATATAAAAGTCAATATAAACGGAGAAAGTAAAATTGAAGACGAAGAAGTGTTTATTTATAAAAATAAAGTTTATGTACCTGTTAGAAGCTTAGTGGAAAATATGGGTGGAGAGATACATTGGAATGCGCAGGATAATAGAGTATCAATAAAAACTTATAAGGACTTTCCAGAATGCGATACGTTAAATGGGGAAGTTTTTGTATATGGGCTAATAACAGATATTAATTTTAAAGATAGGACTATACAAATAGAACAACATTTTGATGATAATAGTGTAGAAGTTACTCCAATACTAAAAGTTAGAGAAGATGCAGGAATAATTTTTCAAAGAAATGATAAAAAAATGAATATTGAATTTAAGGACTTAAGATTTGGAGAGGATGTCGGTTTAGTTCTTGATAAGAATAAAAAAGTAAGGGGAATAATAATTACAGATTAAAAAGAAGTGGCAGTTTTTTGCCACTTCTTTTGCTTTATACAGGAAAACAATTTTAACTTATGACTATCTTAATGTATTTTTATAACGTTTTTACGTTTTTTGCACGTTGTACGTCTTTATGAACGATTATTGTTGTTTCACTGGAATTCTATTTTGTTTAATAATACCTTTTATTTGTCTAGTTATTTCACTATCAGTATGGAATATCAATTTACCTCTTTCCATCGTTAAGAAAAATTCTATGTGATCAGGGTAAATAAGATATCCTTCTATATCGTGATAAGTATAAACTCCTGAATCATTATGAACAACATTACCTATCCCTATAGGCAAATCTATCCTAATATCAAAGCCTGATACTAACATCCCTTGTCTTAGAAAATGTATTTTTATAGTTTTACTTGAGTATCTAATTAGTAATTCAATTCCCACCATAGTTAATATAAACAAAACAATTCTACTTATTGACAAATTATTGAGTGTAGGATTTTTAATAAAAGGAACGAAATAAATAAGAACTACTATTACATAGAACCACAGCTTTTCATTAAGATTAAATTTATCAGCATTTACACTAAGAAGAATAGCATTTTCATTTAATATTTTATTGCTACGAATTCTTCTTATTAAGGCTTGACTAAAAATAAAGAATAAAAAAGCGATTGTTATGTACAAAGGATATATAATATTTGTAATAGTGTTTTCGCTATAGTTTATTATTAAAGGTCTAATGATATTAGATAGTAAAGATAAAAAAACAATAGTAGCGAAGAATGATATTAAAAAATTCACAGTTTTTTTAACTCCTGACACAAAATACACCTCCTACGAATATTCTGAACATTTGACTATATTATATACAAATTTTAAAACTCATTCAATTGTGGTATTATATTTAAGAGAATAAAATGTTACAATTTAAAAGCAATTATGAATTTTTAAAGATAGAAGATTTTATTATAGTTATATAAAAACAAAGAAAATCCATGTCTTAAAAGGATGATAAATATATGTTTAATATAGAGGAAGAATTAAAGAAGTTACCAGATAAACCTGGTGTATATTTAATGAAGGATAAAAAAGGTAATATAATATATGTGGGAAAAGCTGTTTCTTTAAGAAAAAGAGTTAGACAATACTTTCAGCCTTCAAAAAATAAACCACCAAAAGTGGAAGCAATGGTTAAGCGAATAGCTGAGTTTGAGTATATTATTACAGACAATGAAGTTGAGGCTTTGATACTAGAATCAAACCTTATAAAGAAACATCGACCAAAGTATAACGTACTTTTAAGGGATGATAAACAATATCCTTATATTAAAATAACAACAAATGAACTATATCCTAGAGTGATGAAAACAAGGAAAATCAAAAAAGATGGAGCAAAATATTTTGGACCTTATGTTAGTAATAGTGCAGTTAATGATACTTTAGATATAATAAGAAATTTATATCCAATAAGAACTTGTAAGTTGAATCTAAAAAAAGATATAGGAAAACAAAGACCGTGCTTAAATTATCATATCGGGAGATGTTTAGGACCATGTCAAGGAAATGTAGATAAGGAAAAATACAAAGAAATGATAGATGAAATAATTATGTTTTTAAATGGACGAGAAGATAAATTAATAGAAATAATAGAACAGAAAATGAGAGATGCTGCAAAAAAAATGGATTTTGAGAGTGCCGCTAAATATCGAGACCAAATTGGGTCTCTTAAACACATATTAGAGCAACAAAAAGTTGTATCTACTACGATGGTTGACCAAGATATTATAGGTATGGCAAAGGGAGTAGATGAAACTTGTATTCAGGTATTTTTCGTTAGGTCAGGAAAGGTGGTGGGAAGGGAGCATTTTATAATTACTGGAACAAAGGATATGGAAAGAAAAGATATTTTAAATTCGTTTATCAAACAGTTTTATGTTGGAGCTTCTTATGTTCCTAAAGAGATATTAGTAGAAGAAGAGTTTGAGGATATAAATATTATAGGAAAATGGTTAAAAGAAAAAAGAGGTTCCAACGTATATATAAAGATACCAAAAAGAGGCGAAAAGAATTTACTAATGGAGATGGTACGAAAAAATGCATTAGATACTCTTAAACAAAGTAGCGATAGATTGAAAAGAAAAATGACTGAAGCTAAGGAAGCTATCGAAGAATTAGCCGATAAACTTAAACTAGATGATGTTCCAATAAGGATAGAAGCCTTTGATATATCCAATATCCAAGGAGTAGAATCGGTGGGCTCGATGGTTGTATTTGAAGAAGGCTTGGCCAAAAATAGTGACTACAGAAGATTTAGGATAAAATCAGTTATGGGACCTAATGATTATGCAAGTATGGAAGAAGTAATATATAGAAGGTTTAATAGAGGTTTAAAGGAAAGGAAATTGATGAAGGAAAATAAAGTATCAGTAGAAAGCTTTTCATATTTTCCTGATTTAATTATGATAGATGGAGGAAAAGGACAGATAAATGCTGCTAAAAAGGTTTTAAAGCAGTTTAACATAGATATACCAGTATGTGGATTAGTAAAAGATGATTTCCATAGGACAAGAGGAATAATATATAATAACAAAGAAATAAATATTTCTAAATATAGTAAAAGCTTTAAACTAATTACTAGAATACAAGATGAGGCTCACAGATTTGCGCTCAGCTATCATAGAAGTCTTAGGGATAAAAAAATGTTTAAATCAGTATTAGACGAAATAAAGGGAATAGGTAAAAAACGAAAAATTGCTTTGCTTAAGAAATTTGGTTCTGTTGAAAATATTAAAAAGGCTTCAGTTGAAGAATTAGCGTCAGTAGAAGGAATGAACAAAAGAGTTGCTGAATCTGTGTATAAATTTTTTAGAAAAGGGAGCTAGAATTTATTTTTAAGAACAAAGGAGGATATCATGTATTCGATAAGTGTAGAAAAATTTATTAAAGATATGGATTTAGAGATTATATATACACCTGAAAAAACTGATATAAAGATTGTTAAAAGCGATTTGAATAGACCAGGGCTGCAGTTAGCTGGATATTTTGATTACTTTGCTTATGAAAGACTTCAAATAATAGGCAGCACTGAATGGAATTATTTATCAACACTAGATATTGAAACAAGAAAAGAGAGATTGAACAAATTATTTAGTTATCCTTTTCCTGCATTAATAATTACTCGAAATCAACAGGTATTTCCAGAGATGCTTAAGTGCGCTGAAAAGCATAACAGAACTATAGTAAGAACTAAATTAGCTACTACAAAATTTACAAGTAAGTTAGTAAACTATTTAGAAGATATTTTGGCTCCACAGACAACTATACACGGTGTATTAGTTGATGTTTATGGAATAGGTATATTACTTTTAGGAAAAAGTGGAGTTGGGAAAAGTGAAACTGCTCTTGAATTGATTAAAAGAGGCCATAGATTAGTTGCAGATGATGCAGTGCAAATAAAAAGGGTAGAAGAAGGAGTGTTAAAGGGAAAAGCACCTGACTTAATTAGACATTTCCTGGAAATAAGAGGAGTTGGTATTTTAGATATAAAACGCTTATATGGTGTCGGAGCTGTCAGAAATGCTAAAAGAATAGATGTAGTTATAGAATTAGAAATTTGGGACGATAAAAAAGAGTACGATAGATTAGGGTTAAATGAAGAATATGCTGAAATATTAAATACTAAGGTTCCTAAAATAATTATACCTGTGAAACCAGGAAGAAATTTAGCTATGATAGTAGAAGTAGCTGCAAAAAACCATAGGCAAAAGAAAATGGGCTACAATGCTGCTGAAGAATTAAATAAAAAATTAGTAGAGCAAATGAACATAAAAAATACTACAGGAAGCGTAGAGAATGTTGACTTATTTGAATTAGATTAGGAGAATTAGGTGTAATAAATATACATTGTATAAAAAAGGAGTTGAAAAGCATGAAATACTTGATAGATACCCATTGTCATACTGTTGCTAGCGGTCATGCATATAGTACTATATTAGAATTAGCCAAAGAAGCAAATAACAAAGGGTTAGAAATGATAGCAATTACAGATCATGGCCCTAAAATGCCAGGAGGGCCTCATATTTATCATTTTGGAAACTTAAAGGTAATACCAAGCAAAATATGTGGTGTCGAAATTTTAAGAGGGGTAGAAGCTAATATTATGGATACAGAGGGCAATGTTGATTTACCCGAATATGTTTTAGAAAAGTTAGATTTAGTTTTAGCTAGTCTACATGAAGGGTGCTTTGACCCAGGAAATCAAGAACATAATACAAAGGCTCTTATAAAAGCTATGGAAAACAAATATGTAGACATCATAGCACATCCAGGAAATCCCGTATATCCTATAAATAAAGAAGAATTTGTTAAAAAAGCTAAAGAAACAAATACACTTATTGAGATTAATAATAGTTCATTTATTAAAAGTAGAAAGGGAAGCAGAGAGCATTGCATAGAAATAGCAAATCTATGTAAGAAATATGGAGTTAAAGTAATAGCAGGAAGTGACTGTCATATTTCCTTTGATGTAGGTAGATTTGATAAAGTAATAGAGGTTTTAAATGAGATAGATATGCCAGCTGAACGTATAATGAATTTATCACCGAAAGAATTCAAAGAATATTTAAAATCAAAAGGAAAAATAAGATTTATGGATAAAGAACAAATTGCAGAAATATAATTAGAACTAAATTCAAAGGGGGAATTTGAGATGTACATAGGTATAGACATAGGAGGAACAGCTATTAAAGCTGGTTTAGTTAATGAAAATGGAGAGATATTATACAAGAAAGAAATTAGAACAAGGGCAGAAAGAGAATATAAAGATATAGAACGAGATATTATTGAGTTAATTAAGGATTTAATAAAAAGAAGCAATGAGTATGGTAAAAATGTTAAGTCGATAGGATTAGGGATACCTGGTATAGGTGATGTTACAGGTGACTTTGTTGTTTATTGTACTAATTTAGGTTGGAGAAATGTACCTTTAGGTAAGAATTTGAAGTCTCAATTTAATCTTCCAATATATATTGAAAATGATGCCACTGTGGCAGGATTAGCTGAGAATGTTAAAGGAGCAACTAAGGGTAGTAATAGTTCTATCTTTATTACATTAGGTACTGGAGTTGGTGGAGGTATAATAATAGATGGAAAAGTTTATAGTGGGGCTCATGGTACAGGGTCAGAAATTGGGCATATGATAGTAGGTGAAAATTTCTACGATTGTAATTGTGGTAACAATGGATGTCTTGAAACATTTGCTTCTGCTACTGCTATAATCAAGTATACAACTAAAATAATTAAACATGGAAATAATGATACTCTAATATTAGAGAAAACAGGTGGAGATTTAAATAAAATAACTGCAAAATTAGTTTTTGATTGTGCTAAAGAAGGTGACAAAGTAGCAAATGAATCCATAGACAGAATGGTAAAGTATTTGTCAATTGGTATAGCTAATCTATTAAATACCCTAGACCCAGAGATTGTAGCTATAGGAGGAGGAGTATCTAAAGCTGGCGACTTTCTATTAGAAAAGGTAAGAAAACAAGTAGGTAGTTATTTGCTTTATAAAGATATTAAGTACGCAGATATAGTTCTTGCTACTCTAGGAAATGATGCTGGATTAGTGGGAGCTGCTATGTTAGGTAAATATAAGTAGTCCCTATAAAAATCATCTCACATATAATAAATATTAAGTGGGGTGATTGTTATGGAAAACATTATTACAAATGAGATAAGTATAGCTATAATGTTAAACCATTTTTGTGAAAAATGTCCTGAAAAAGATAATTGTAATGATATGGAAAAATGTAAAGCGGTTCAGTTTGCTGAATATTTAGTGGACGAGGGCATTGCAAAAAGATACTTACAAAAATGAAAATTAAAAGAAAAACTTCCCATCGAACTGGAAGTTTTTCTTTTAATTTCAATCCATAAAATGTTATAAATTTGTAAATATTTAATAAATCAACGGATTTATTGACTTTATCGTTATAGTTTACTATACTAGAGTTATGAATATTTTGTATACAATATATTAATTATAAGGGGGGCTATACATGGCAAAAGTAATGAAAACTATGGATGGTAATACAGCTGCTGCATACGTTTCATATGCTTTCACTGACGTAGCTGCTATTTATCCTATAACACCATCCTCACCAATGGCTGAACTTGTTGATGAATGGTCAGCACATGGTAAAACAAATATTTTTGGACAACCAGTAAAGGTAACTGAATTACAATCAGAGGCAGGGGCTTCAGGAGCAGTTCACGGTTCACTACAAGGTGGAGCGTTAACTACAACATTTACTGCTTCTCAAGGACTACTTCTAATGATTCCTAATATGTATAAAATTGCAGGGGAATTATTACCAGGAGTATTCCATGTAAGTGCTCGTGCAGTTGCAAGTCACGCATTATCTATTTTTGGAGACCACTCAGACGTAATGGCAACAAGACAAACTGGATTTGCATTATTAGCATCTGGTAGTGTACAAGAAGTAATTGACTTAGGTGGAGTTGCTCACTTAAGTGCTATTAAGTCAAGAGTTCCATTCTTACATTTCTTTGATGGATTTAGAACTTCACATGAAATTCAAAAAGTTGAACTAATTGACTATGATGAATTCAAGAGATTAGTTGACTATGATGCAGTTAAAGAATTCAGAAATAGAGCATTAAACCCAGAACATCCTGTAACTAGAGGTACAGCTCAAAACCCAGATATTTTCTTCCAAGCAAGAGAGTCATGTAATAGATTCTACGACGCAGTACCTGATATTGTTGCTGATTACATGAAAGAAATAAGTGAAATTACAGGAAGAGAATACAAGCCATTCAATTACTATGGAGCAGAAGATGCTGAATACATAATTGTGGCTATGGGTTCAGTAACTGAAACAATTCAAGAAACTGTAGATTATCTTGTAGCTAAAGGAGAAAAGGTTGGTGTAGTTAAAGTACACCTTTACAGACCATTCTCAGCTAAGCATTTCTTCGAAGTGTTACCAAAGACAGTTAAGAGAATAGCTGTTTTAGATAGAACTAAAGAAGCTGGTTCATTAGGAGAGCCACTATATCAAGACGTACGTACATTATTCTTTGATAAAGAGGATGCTCCAATAGTTGTTGGAGGACGTTATGGATTAGGCTCAAAAGATACTACTCCATCACACATAAAAGCTGTATTTGATAACTTAAAAGCAGCTGAACCTAAAAATGGATTTACTGTAGGTATCGTAGATGATATAACTCATACTTCATTAGAAGTAAAAGAAGAAATCCACACTGAGCCAGAAGGAACTATTAGATGTAAGTTCTGGGGATTAGGTTCAGACGGAACAGTTGGAGCCAATAAAAATGCAATTAAGATTATCGGAGATAACACAGATATGTACGCTCAAGGTTACTTCTCATATGACAGTAAGAAGTCAGGTGGAGTAACAGTATCACACTTAAGATTTGGTAAGCAACCAATTACTTCAACTTACTTAATCGATGAAGCAGACTTTATTTCATGCTCTAATCAATCATATGTAGATAAGTATGACCTATTAAAAGGATTAAAAGAAGAAGGTACTTTCTTACTTAACTGTAATTGGTCAGTTGAAGAATTAGATGAAAAATTACCTGCTTCAATGAAGAAATATATAGCAGAGAAAAATATAGACTTATATACAATAAATGCGACTGAAATCGCACATGAAATAGGATTAGGAAACAGAATTAACATGGTAATGCAAGCAGCATTCTTCAAGTTAGCAAATGTAATTGATATAGATGATGCTGTTAAGTACTTAAAAGAAGCTATAGTTAAGTCTTATGGTAAAAAAGGTGAAGACATCGTTAGAATGAACCATGAAGCTGTTGATAAAGGTATTGAAGCATTAGTTAAAGTAGATGTTCCTGAATCATGGAAACAAGCAACTGAAGCTCAAGAAGAAGCAGCATCAGCAGCAGAAGAACCAGAATTTATTAAAGAAGTATTAAGACCAATGAATAAGTTAGAAGGTGACAATTTACCAGTAAGTACATTTGTTGGAAGAGAGGATGGAACATTCCCTCAAGGAACAGCAGCATATGAAAAACGTGGCATAGCTGTTAAAGTACCAGAATGGCAAATAGACAATTGTGTTCAATGTAACCAATGTGCATTTGCTTGTCCACATGCTGCAATAAGACCATTCTTATTAAACGAAGAAGAAGTTAAGAATGCTCCAGAAGGATTCGAAACTAAGAAAGCAATTGGTAAGGGCTTAGAAGGATTAGAATATCGTCTACAAGTTAGTGCATTAGATTGTACTGGATGTGGAGTTTGTGTAGACGTATGTCCTGCGAAAGAAAAAGCGCTAGTAATGAAACCACTAGAAGAGCAAGCAGAAAAAGAAGTAGAAAACTGGGATTACGCTATGACTGTATCTGTAAAAGATGACTTAATACCTAAGACAAATGTAAAAGGAAGTCAGTTTGCTCAACCATTACTTGAGTTCTCAGGAGCATGTGCTGGTTGTGGAGAAACTCCATATGCTAAAGTTGTGACTCAATTATATGGAGATAGAATGGTAATTGCTAATGCGACAGGTTGTTCTTCAATCTGGGGAGGTTCAGCACCATCAACTCCATACTGCACAAATGAAGATGGCAAAGGACCTGCTTGGGCTAACTCATTATTTGAAGATAATGCGGAATACGGATATGGTATGGCAGTAGCTATTAGACAAATTAGAGATGGTATAGAGGCTGCAATGAAAGAATTAGTTGAATTAGATATACCAGCAGAAGCAAAAGAAGCTTTCAATGCTTGGGTAGAAGGTAAAGAAGATGCTGATACTTCTAAAGAAGCGACTGCTAAAGTTTTAGAAGTATTAGATAAGATAGAAGTTGAAGACGAAAGAGCTAAAGAATTATTAGCAAAGGTAGAAGACAATAAAGATTACTTAATTAAGAAATCTGTATGGATTGTCGGTGGAGACGGTTGGGCTTATGATATTGGATACGGTGGATTAGACCACGTATTAGCTTCAGGAGAAAATGTAAACGTGCTTGTATTCGATACAGAAGTTTACTCAAATACTGGAGGACAGTCATCTAAGGCTACTCCAACAGCAGCTGTAGCTAAGTTTGCAGCTTCAGGTAAGAAAGTAAGAAAGAAAGACTTAGGATTAATGTTAACAACTTACGGATATGTATACGTAGCACAAGTAGCTATGGGAGCAAACAAGAACCAATTCATGAAAGCTTTAGTTGAAGCTGAAAAATACGATGGTCCATCAATCATCATAGCATACGCTCCATGTATCAACCATGGTATCAAAGCTGGTATGGGATGCTCACAATCACAACAGAAGAAAGCTGTTGAAGCTGGATATTGGCATCTATACAGATACAATCCTGAATTAAAAGAACAAGGTAAGAATCCATTTATCCTTGATTCTAAAGAGCCAACTGCTTCATTCAAAGACTTCTTGAAGTCAGAAGTTAGATATACATCATTAATGAATTCATTCCCAGAAATAGCTGAAGAGCTATTTGAAGAAGCAGAAAAAGATGCTAAAGAAAGATATGAAAACTATAAGAGAATGGCTGAAATGGAATATTAATAGCCGATAAAAAAGCCGGATAGTGACTTGGTCACTATCCGGCTTTTTACATCTTAATTTTATTTCATATTTTTTGTCCCCTGTCCCCTAAAGCGACTGACTTAGTCGCTTTTTAAACATAATGGTCATTACCTTAGAATATTTATATCTAAGGGGGTGACATTTTTGAAGAAGGTTTTAACTATATTATTAGTTATATTTATAATAATGTGGCCAATTTATTTTATTTCTTTTAATAAATCCCAGAACACTCCTACTATAGAAAAGGAAAAAGATACAGAGTGGAAAGGTGTTATAGAAATATGGGATTATCCAAGACTTAATGTGGAAACTGGAAGTAGATATGAGTGGATGCTTGATAAAATAAGAAAATTTGAAAAAGAAAATCCAGGTGTTTATATTGAGCTTAGACCTATTGATTTGAATAAAGGACCTATAAAATTAGAAGTTGGACTTAAAACTGGAAATTTACCCGATATTGCACCAGTTGGTGCGGATTTTACATTCATGAAGGAAGACATATTAGAGCCTTTAGATTTATATTTAAGTGATAAAGAAAAGCAAAAGTTTAAATTTCAGGCTTTACATGCAGTGACATATGATGGTAAGATGTGGGGAATGCCTGTTATGATGACTACTTATACTATGTATTTAAATTTAGATTTATTTAGACAGAGAGGTGTAGAACCACCGATAGATGGCAATTGGACTTATGAAGAATTTGTTGAAAAAATGAAAAAACTTACTTGGGATTCTGATAATGACAGTAAAATAGACCACTATGGTTTTGTTTCGTTTATAAGTCCTAACTATTATAATTTATGGGGAATAATATTAAGTGATGGAGCACAGATAATAGACGAGAATTCAAATAAATATGTTTTTTATGGTGATAAAGCCATTAGTGGAGTAAAAAAAGTGGTAGATTTAAAGAAAAAGTATAAAGTAACTCCGGAGGAATTTGGATTAATAAGCGGAAACAAAGCATGGGATATGTTTAATAAAGAGCAAGTAATAGCAGTGTATCCTACGGGTTCTTGGGCTGTAAGAGTATTAGATAATGCTATTAGAAAGGGAGAAGGATTTAACTACACCATAGCAAACTACCCAATAGGTGATAAAAGAATTCCTGTTTCATTAAATAATTCTGTTTGTGCTTATGGTATTTTTAAGCAGGAGGATAAAGGTAAACTTGATATGTGTGTGAAGTTTTTGAAGTTTATTTCTCAAGAAAAGTATCAAGAAGAATTAGAAGATTTAGGAGTTTTTCCAGCTAAGAAAGGAATAAAAGATATATATGAAAATAATCCTAAAATGAAAAGGCTAGAAGATTGCTTATCTTATACACAAATAATACCTAAACATGAGAAGTGGAAGGATATAGATAGAATTCTTCAAAATCAGATTAGGTTAGCTATAATTGGTGAAAAATCATCCCAAGATGCATTAGACGAAGCAAGAAAACAGATAGAAATGATAGTGGAATAAATTATATAGAAATAACAAAACGTAAAAAAGACGTTAGTATTTAAAAGAGTTGACTTATAGGCTACTAATTACTAACAACGAATTAATAACTAACAAATCAACATAGTTGATTTAGTACTAATTTTACATTTTCAATTTTAAATTTGGAAAAATAGGTATTTTCTAATTTTATATAAGATTTGTACAGTATAGAAATTAATGTTTATTAGTAATTAGGGATTGTTATATCGTTTACAAAAAGTTTTAGTTAGAATATAATTAAAAATGGATTATATTAAATTTGTAGGAGTTGATATTTTGGATAAATTAAATATATATAAATTATTTAACGAACATATTAAGCTAGGGAAAGTACTATTAGATGAGCCTATGAAAAAACATACATATTTTAAAATAGGTGGACCTGCAGATGTTATGGTTTTACCAGGAAATATTGAAGAAATAACAAAAGCAATAAGAATTTGTAAAGAAAACAACATAGATTACTATTTAGTAGGTAATGGAACAAACTTATTAGTTACTGATAAAGGTATAAGAGGTGTAGTTATTAAAGTAGAAAAGAATTTAAGTGATATCAAGGTAGAAGGAACAAAAATTATTGCACAAGCAGGGAGTTTATTATCTGTAGTGTCCAAAGCAGCTTTAAACCACTCTTTAACTGGATTGGAATTTGCAAGTGGCATACCGGGAACATTAGGTGGAGCAATAGCAATGAATGCAGGAGCATATGGTCCAGAAATGAAAGATGTAGTTACAAAGGTTAGATGCATAGATAGAGAAGGTAACATAAAGGAATATACAAACGAAGAAATGAATTTTAGTTATAGACATAGTAGAGTCCAAGAAGAGAGTCTTTTAGTTGTTGAAGTTGAACTTCAGCTTGAAAAGGGAAATTATGAAGAGATAAAAAAATATATGGATGAGTTAACAGAAAAAAGGACAACAAAACAACCACTTCATTTACCTAGTGCAGGTAGTACATTCAAAAGACCGGAAGGAGATTATGCAAGTAGATTAATAGATGTGGCAGGTCTTAAGGGATTGAGGTATGGTGATGCACAAGTTTCTGACAAACACTGTGGTTTTATTGTTAATCTAGGAGAAGCTACCAGTGAAGAAGTATTACATTTAATAAGTGTTGTTCAAAAGACAGTTAAAGACAAATTTGGAATAGAGCTGGAGCCTGAAGTAAAGATTATAGGGGAAAGATGAGAAATGTAAAGTTAAAATGTAAAATAAAAGGCTTAGAGAAAACTGGTAGTAACATGAGAGCTGTAAACCTCAAATACAAAAGGGAAGTGATTTTGATTGAGAATTTTTGCTGATTATCATACACATACTATTTATAGTCATGGTAAAGGTACTATTAAAGAAAATGTTGAAAGTGCTATAAGTAAAGGATTAAAGGAAATAGCTATTGCTGACCATGGTCCTAGTCATATTGGTTTTGGAGTTAAGAAAAAAAATTTTATTAAAATGAGAGAAGAAATTGATAAGTTGAATCAAGAATATAAAGATATAAAGATACTTTTAGGGGTTGAATCTAACATTATAAGCTATGATGGTACTATAGATATAGATGATGACATATTAAAATATTTAGATATCTTACTAGTAGGATTTCATTTTGGAGCAAAGCCCCAAACTATAAGTGACGCATATAATATATATGTTCTTAATTACTTAGGAAGAGTATCAAAATCTATTGCCGAAAAAGCTAGATTTTTAAATACTAAGGCTCTTATCAATGCAATTAATAAGTATGATATTGATATAATAACTCATCCAGGAGCTAAGGTGGATATAGATACAAAAGAGTTAGCAAAGGCAGCAGCTAAGAGGGGGACAGCACTTGAGATTAATGCAAGTCACGGACAATTATCTTTAGAATATTTAAAAATAGCTATGACAGAGAAGGTTAAATTTGTGATAAGCAGTGATGCTCATACCCCTAAAGACGTTGGTAATGTGGAAAAGGCTATACAAAGGGCTGTTAGTGCTAACCTAAAAGCTGATAGAATAATAAACGCTGTAGAATAACGTTAAGAGGGGGAATTTGTAATGGAATTTACTGTGATAACTGGAATGTCAGGTGCAGGGAAAAGTCAGGCTATGAAAGTTATGGAGGATATCGGCTATTATTGTATGGATAATCTTCCTCCAGCTTTATTGCCTAAATTTGCAGAACTATGCTACGATTCAAAAAGAACTATAAGTAAAATTGCAGTAGTTTTAGATTTAAGAGGTGGTAAGTTTTTTAATGATTTATTTAATAGCTTAGAAAAATTGAAAGGGAGTGGGTTTAAGTATAGAATACTGTTTTTAGATGCTAGTGATGAGGTTATTATAAAGAGATATAAAGAACTTAGAAGACCTCATCCATTGAGTCCACATGGAAGAGTAATTGACGGTATAGAAGAAGAAAGGGAAAAATTGAAGGAAGTTAGAGCAAAAGCTGACTATATTATTGACACCACTAGTTTTACTCTAGGTATGCTGAAGGAAGAAATTAAAAAGATATTTCTAGAAGGAAAAGAAGCAAAAAGTCTTACAGTATCAGTGTTATCTTTTGGATTTAAACACGGAATACCTATAGATGCAGATTTAGTCTTTGACGTCCGCTTTTTACCTAATCCACATTACATTGAAGAGTTAAGAGAATTCACTGGCAACGACAAACAAGTACAGGACTATGTGATGGGATGGGAACATACTAGAGTATTTGTTGAAAAATTAATTGATATGTTGGATTTTCTAATTCCATATTATATAAAAGAAGGTAAAACACAATTAGTTATAGGGATAGGTTGTACCGGAGGAAAACATAGGTCTGTTACAGTAGCTAATGTCCTATATGAAAGATTAAAGGAAAAAGAACACAGAGTAATTATTAATCACAGAGACTGTAATAAATATTAAAGGGGTAGTCTTAATGGCACTTTATAAGTGGTTAAAACCAGGTTTAGGGCTAAAAAGATGGATTGTGTTGGGGATATTTGGGTTAATATTATTCTCATATGGAGTATCTCCTGTATTTTCACAAGAAGTTGAATTTGGTGACAATTTATTTATGTATATAATAGGTTTAATAATTGGATTAATTTTAATTATTTTTTCGATAAAAAATGGAATTGGTTATTTGCTTACGGTAGTAAATAAATGTAAGTATGAAGTTAGTATAGATAATAAATTTGTTAATGATACTTTATACAAAAAGAAAGTATTGAGCAAAGGGCCTAAAATAGTTGCGATAGGTGGAGGAACAGGACTTTCAATTTTACTTAGAGGACTTAAGGAGTATTCATCTAACATAACGGCTATAGTTACAGTAGCAGATGATGGTGGAGGTTCTGGAGTCTTAAGGGAAGATTTAGGGATGCTGCCTCCAGGTGACATAAGAAACTGTATATTGGCACTAGCTGATACTGAACCTATAATGGAAAAATTGCTACAATATAGGTTTAAAGAAGGTAAGCTCAAAGGACAGAGTTTTGGAAATCTATTTCTAGCAGCAATGGACGGTATATGTGGAAACTTTGAATCAGCTGTTAAAGAAATGAGTAATGTACTAGCTGTAACAGGAAAAGTTCTTCCTATGACTTTAGAAGATGTTACTTTGTATGCCAAACTAGAAAATGATAAAGTTATAAAGGGAGAATCAAACATACCTATAGTAAATAAAGATACTGGAAGCAAAATTGAACGAGTATTTATAAAACCAGAAAAAAGTTATCCATTAAAAGAAGCTGTAGAAGCGATTAAAGAAGCAGATGTGATAGTTTTAGGCCCTGGTAGTTTATATACTAGTGTTATACCTAACCTTTTAGTAAAGGATATAGTTAAATATATAGATGATTCTGATGCACTTAAAATATATATATCAAATGTTATGACACAGCCTGGGGAAACTGATGATTATAGTGTATTAGACCATGTTAATGCAATCTTAAGACATACAAAAAAGAATATATTAGATTATGTTATAACTAACAATGAAGATATACCTAAAAGTACATTAGAAAAATACTATGAAGACGGAGCTAAACCAGTAACCTTATCTCTTGAAGATGAGGAAGCTCTAAAAAATATGAATATCGGAGTAATAAAGGATAAATTAGTTGATATTAAAAAAGATTATATAAGACACGATGCATTACGGTTAAGTGAAATTATTGTTGATTTGGTGGTTAATAAGAGTAAACCAAAATATAAATAAAAAGCGTAGGAGGTAGATTTACTTCCTACGCTTTTTATTATTAAAAAAATGCAATCTTGTACCAATATTTACACATAAAAAAAGATTTAGTTAATATAATTTTATAAAGAGAAGTAAGGGGGGAGATATAAAGTTAAAAATTTTCATTTAACTTACATATTATAAAGGGGGTTAATCATGTTAAAAAAAGTATTTACTTTATTGCTTGTTTTTAGCTTGACTGTTTCTCTAGTATTAGTTGGCTGCTCAAATGATACAACAAAAACAGATCAAAAGGAAGCTACTGAAACCGAAATAGAAAATGAAACTGGAACAGAAAGTGAAACTGAAAACGAAGCTGAAAAAGAAGAATCTAAAAAAACTAATAATCCAGCTTTAAAGCGAGGAAATATTTTAACAGTAGCACAGGATGACTTTGATGGTAAATTTAATCCAATTCTATCTAGTAGTGTATATGATTCAAACATAGTAGCTTTAATATTTGATGGATTAATTACTAACGATCCTAAAGGAAATCCTGTTCCTAACGTTGCAAAGGAATGGAAAATTTCGGAAGATGGTAAGACTTACACATTTTATTTAAGAGAAGGTGTTAAGTTTCACGATGGACATGAACTAACTGCAGAAGATGTTAAATTTACATTTGAGACTATAGCTCATCCGGATTATGATGGAGCTAGATGGACTGCTGTTGCAGATGTTGTAGGTGCTGAAGAGTATAGAAATGGTGAAGCAGACCATATAGAAGGAATAGAAGTAGTTGATGATTATACAATCAAATTTACAATTAAAGAGGTTAATGCTCCTAAACTAATTAATGATTTTGGCTATGGTATAATGCCTAAACATATATATGAATTTGATACCTATACTGAATTTGTATCACATAATCAAAATCCAATAGGTTGTGGACCATTTAAGTTTAAACGATATGTAGTTGGTCAATATGTTGAAGTTGAAGCATTTGATGATTATTGGGGAGGAAGACCTAAATTAGATGGCATAATAGTTAAGTATTTACCAAGAGACAGTAGAGCTGCGGAAGCTCAAACAGGTGATGTAGATATAGTACAAATTCCGGCTAAGGATGAAGAGGTAGAAATAGCTACAGAAACAGGAATTGCAGATATTAAAAAACATTTAGGTAATTCCTATGGATATGCTGGATTCAATTTAAGATTAGATAAATTTAAAGACAAGAGGGTAAGGCAGGCATTGACCTATGGTTTAAATCGTAAAGCTTTTGTAAAGAATTATTTTGGTGAATTTGGAGACGTAGCTAATTGTCCTATTTCACCTGTATCTTGGGCTTATACAGATGAAATTAATAAGTATGAATATAATCCTGAAAAAGCAAAAGAGTTATTAAAAGAAGCAGGATGGTATGATAGAGATGATGATGGATGGCTAGAAAATGAAGCAGGTGAAGAGTTCACAATTATGTGGTCGACTTATACTGATTCTCAGTATGCAAGTCAGTTAATTTCCATAGCAAAAGAAAATTATAAAGACTTAGGAATAAAGATGGAAGCAGAGTTTATGGAATTTAATGCTCTTGTAGAAAAAGTTTATAATAATAGAGATTTTGAAATTTATAATATGGCATGGTCGCTTTCAATAGATCCTGATCCAAGGGGAATTTTTGATAAAGCTTCAGATACTCCTGGTGGATTTAATAGTATAGGTTACTACAATGAAGAAGCAGAAAAATTATTTGAAAAAGGTATAAAAATAACAGACCAAGAAAAACGTAAAGAAATTTATAGAAGATGGGCTAAGATAGCAAACGACGAGCTTCCATATATTTTTATAAGTTTATCTGATGACGTATGGGCTGTAAATAAACGTGTTAAAAACTTTGAACCAGGTGCATATTATGATTGGACATATCAAGTAAAAGATATCGAAGTTGATTATTAAGTTGATAGCCTAGCAAATGCTAGGCTATTAACTTAATAAAACCATAGAAAGGGGGAACAAAATGCAAAAGTATATTGTAAGAAGACTATTACAAACAGTTCCTATTTTGTTTGGGATTACAGTTTTTGTATTTTTAATTGTACACTTTACTCCAGGTAGTCCTACAGGTAAAATGATGGACCCTAACATGACAGCTGCTGAGAAGGCTAGGATTGAAGAAAAATTTGGGTTAAAGAAAAGTTTACCTGAACAGTACATAAATTGGTTAGGAGAAGTTGTAAGGGGAAATCTAGGATATTCCTATAAATATGGAGAGCCTGTGAAAGAAGTAATACAAAGACATATGTGGAATACATTTTATTTAGCATTATTGGCTCTTTTATTAAGTTTAATAGTAGGAATACCTGTAGGAATACTGTCAGCAACAAAGCAGTATTCAAAACTGGATTATGGATTTACTGTATTTGCATTAATTGGAATATCTATACCGTCTTTTTTCTTTGGGCTACTTTTAATTAAGATTTTTGCTATAGATTTTAAAATATTCCCTATCTCAGGCATGGTAACACCAGGTAAAGACATTGTATTTCCAGATATTGTACCAGATATATTATGGCATAGTATATTACCTGCTGTAGTACTTGGACTTGGAAGTGCAGCATCATTTATGAGATATACACGCTCAAGTATGCTTGAAGTTATAAGACAAGATTATATTCGTACAGCAAGGGCAAAGGGGTTAAGAGAAAAGGTTGTTATATATAAACATGCCTTTAGAAATGCCCTTATACCAATAATAACATTACTTGGATTTTGGGTTCCTGCATTATTTTCAGGTGCAGTAATTACAGAGCAAGTTTTTGGATGGCCAGGTATGGGGAAAATTGGAATAATGGCTGTTTTAGATAGAGATTATCCACTGATTTTAGGAGTGAACCTATTTCTGTCATTCTTAACATTAATAGGGAACTTATTAGCTGATATTTTCTATGGAGTTGCAGACCCAAGAATAAGATATGATTAAAGGGGGAGTTAATATGACTGACGAAAAAAAACAAGATTTAATTAAAAATGAAAAGAATGATGAAATTATATCCCCTTGGACTCTAGCCCTTAGAAGATTAAAGAAAAACAAATTAGCTATAATGAGTTTGATAATATTGTCAATATTAATATTATTGGCTGTTTTTGCACCATTTGTTACACCCTATGGAGTTAATGAATTAAACCTAGAGTCAACAAAACAGCCACCAAGCAGTAAGCATTTACTGGGGACTGACGATGTAGGAAGAGATGTACTTACTAGACTAATATATGGGGGAAGAATTTCTTTATCAGTTGGAATTGTTGCTGTTATATTGGAGGTTTTGATAGGTACTATTCTAGGGGGAATAGCAGGTTATTATGGAGGAAAAATAGATTCAATTATTATGAGATTAGCAGATATAGTTATGTGTTTTCCATTTTTACTAATAGCCATTACAGTCGTTTCGATTATCGGACCTAGTATATATAATGTAATGTTAGTTATAGGTTTTCTTGGATGGACAGGTATAGCTAGAATAGTTAGAGGTCAGATTTTATCATTAAAAGAACAAGAATTTATGGAAGCAGCAGAAGCATTAGGGCTTAGCGATAGAAGAAAGATATTTAGACATCTATTACCAAATACTTTAGCTTCAGTTGTGGTATTTGCAACTTTAGGAATTGCAGGAGCTATACTTACAGAAGCTGCTTTAAGTTACTTGGGAATGGGAGTAAATCCTCCTACACCTAGTTGGGGAAATATGTTAGAATCGGCTAAAAATTTATATGTAATAAAAAAACAATGGTGGCTTTGGATTCCTCCGGGATTAGCAATATTCATTACAGTTATGAGCTTAAATATTTTAGGTGATGGCCTCAGAGACGCCTTTGACCCAAAACTAAAGGATTAGAAGGAGGTGCTATTTGTGGATAAGATATTACTAAAAGTAAAAAACTTAAAAACCTATTTTTACACAGAAGATGGTGTGGTACCAGCTGTAGATGGTGTTAATTTCCATATAAATGTAGGAGAAACTCTCGGAGTGGTTGGAGAATCAGGTTGTGGCAAAAGTGTTACTGCAATGTCCATTCTTAAATTAATACCAACACCTCCAGGAAGCATAGAAGATGGAGAAATATTGTTTTTAGAAAATAATTTAGTTAATTTTAATGAAAAGGAAATGAGAAAAATTAGAGGTAATGATATATCAATGATATTTCAAGAGCCAATGACTTCTCTTAATCCTGTATTTACGGTAGGAAATCAAATAATGGAAGTTTTAAGACTGCATAGAAAAGTGAATAAAGAAGAAGCGAAAAAGATAACTATAGAACTATTAGAAAAGGTAGGGATTCCAAGAGCAGAAAAGGTTTTTGATGAGTATCCACATTCTTTAAGTGGAGGTATGAGACAAAGAGCAATGATTGCAATGGCATTAGCTTGTAATCCAAAGCTATTAATTGCAGATGAACCTACTACTGCTTTAGATGTAACTATTCAAGCACAAATACTTGAATTAATGAAAGAACTTCAAAAGGAATATAGTACGTCTATAATGTTTATAACTCACGATTTAGGTGTTATAGCTGAAATGGCAGATAGAGTAGTTGTAATGTATGCTGGGCATGTGGTTGAAGAAGGGAATGTAATGGACCTATTTGATGAGCCTTTACATCCATATACTAAAGGACTGATGCAATCCAAACCGGACCTTTGCACAAGTGAAAAAAGGTTACATACAATTAGGGGAATAGTTCCAAATCCCTCTAAAAAGCCAAAGGGATGTACTTTTAATCCTAGGTGTGAGTTTGCTACTGATAAATGCAGAGAAGTAGAGCCTAAGTTAATAAAAATTGGAGATAATAGAAAAGTTAAGTGTTGGCTTTATGATGAAAGTGTGGTGAATCATAATGAGTGAAAACAGTGCATTATTGAAGGTTAACGGTTTAAAGAAGTATTTTCCTATTAAATCAGGGGTATTTCAGCGAACTGTTGGATATATAAGGGCTGTGGATGGTGTAGATTTCGAAATAAATAAAGGTGAAACAATGGGGCTCGTTGGTGAATCAGGATGTGGAAAATCTACAATAGGGAGAACTTTATTAAGATTATTAAAAGCTACCGATGGAGAAGTATTATTCCAAGATAAAAGTTTATTTGAATTAAATAAAAAGGATTTAAGAAAAATGAGAACAGAAATGCAGATTGTTTTTCAAGACCCTTATAGTTCTTTAAATCCTAGAATGACAGTTGGAGAAATAGTAGGTGAAGCTATTAAAGAACACAAAATAGCAAATGGTAATGAACTAGTAGAAAGGGTAATAAAAGTACTAGAAAGATGTGGGCTTAGTAAATATCATATAAAAAGATATCCACATGAGTTTAGTGGAGGGCAAAGACAAAGGATATGTATTGCTAGAGCTTTAGCCCTTGAACCTGAGTTTATAGTTGCTGATGAGGCAGTATCGGCATTAGATGTTTCAATACAGTCACAGATTATAAACTTACTTATGGACTTGCAGGAGGAAATGGGATTAACTTATTTGTTTATATCCCATGATTTAAGCGTTGTTAGGTACATAAGTGACAAAATAGCAGTTATGTATCTTGGTAAAATAGTAGAATATGCAGATAAAAATGAGTTATTTGAAAATCCAATACATCCTTATACAAAGGCTTTATTATCTGCTATTCCTATATCACATCCTAGAGATAAGAAGAAAAAAATAATTTTAGAGGGTGACATACCTAGTGCTGCAAACCCACCAACTGGCTGTAGATTTCATACAAGATGTCCTTATGCTACAAAAATATGTAAAGAAAATGAGCCACAATATAAGAATGTAGGCAATGGACATTATGTAGCATGTCACTTAATTAACTAGATGGGGGGATTGACATGCATAAAGGAGAAATATACATTGATTGGAAGGATATTTTGGCAATGATTATAGCGTTATTTGAAATTTTAGTACCATATGTTTTAATTGCAATGTCGAGTATTGGTGCTATGATGTATTTGTTTTCTAAGATGTAAATTAAATATAGTATTTAAAAAGTAGAACAGGTAATCTGTTCTACTTTTTATTCAAAATAAAATAAAAATAAAGGATTTTCGGAAAATTTAGAGAATAGTTAAAATGTATAGTTAATGTAAATTTGTTGCATATTAAATACAATTATAAATGAGGAGGGAGTTTTATGTATGAAAGAATGGCTGAACCGTATAGAATAAAGATGGTAGAAAAAATTCGACTCATTCCTAAGGAAGAAAGAGAAAGAAAAATAGCGGAAGTTGGATATAATCAATTTGGACTTAAAGCAGAGGATATATTTATTGATTTATTAACTGATAGTGGTACAGGTGCTATGAGTGATTATCAATGGGCAGGCATTATGTTAGGTGACGAATCTTATGCCGGCAGTCGAAATTTTTACAATCTTCAAGAAACCGTAGAAGACATAATTGGATATAAATATTTTGTTCCAACGCATCAAGGTAGAGGAGCTGAAAACGTTTTATTTCCGATACTTATTAAGGAAGGACAGTATGTATTAGGAAATATGCATTTTGATACAACTAAAGCACATATAGAATTAAAAGGCGGAAGAGCAGTTAATTTGATAATAGATGATGCATTTGAAACTCAAAAGGAGCATCCATTTAAAGGTAATTTTGATATAGATAAGTTAGTTCACTTCATAGAGGATAAAGGACCAGAAAAATGTGCATTTATTTTAATCACAGTTACATGTAATAGTGCTGGTGGTCAGCCTGTATCAATGGAAAATATTAAAAAAGTAAAGAAAGTTGCTGATAAATATGGCATAAGGGTATTTTTTGATGCAGCTAGATTTGCAGAAAATGCATATTTTATTAAGAAAAGAGAGAAAGGTTACGAGAATAAATCTATTAAAGAAATTGCAAGGGAAATGTTCGAGTATGGCGATGGTTTAACTATGAGTGCTAAAAAGGACGGTATAGTAAATATAGGTGGAATGATAGCAATAAAAGACGATGAAGAACTGTTTGAAAAAGTAAGACAGTCAATAATCCCTATAGAAGGATTTCCTACTTACGGAGGATTATCTGGAAGGGATATGGAAGCGTTATCAAGAGGACTTAGAGAAGTAGTAGAAGAATCATATTTACAAGCTAGAATTGGTCAAGTTGAGTATTTAGCAAAGCTATTAGATGAAGCTGGTGTACCGGTACAGAAGCCGACAGGAGGGCATGCAGTATTTGTAGATGCTAAAAAAATGCTACCTCATATTCCATATCACCAATTTCCTGCTCAATCGTTATGTGTAGAGTTATATAAAGAAGCAGGAGTCAGAGGGGTTGAAATCGGTTCTTTCTTATTAGGGAGAGATCCAGACACAGGTGAACAATTAGAATCACCACTTGAATTGTTAAGATTAACTATTCCAAGAAGAGTATATACTAACAATCATATGGATGTAGTAGCTGAAGCATTAATTAATATATCAAAAAGAAAAGACCAGCTAAAGGGATATGAATTTGAATATGAACCAAAGGTATTAAGACACTTTATAGCTAGATTAAAACCTATTGAATAATTAAATGAACTAGTAAAGGTGTCCATTAGGACACTTTTACTAGTGTTTTCTATATTTTTCATTTAGCATTTTTGAGATTAATTGACCTGCAGTTTTCTTAGTGAGAGTTTCATAATTTATATTAATATTTAAAGAATCTGACAACTTCTTAATAGTTTCAATCTGACGTTGAGTAGGAGGTTCTGGATTAAATGTATTTATATCATCATTATATTGATTATACTCATGACACTCATTGTTAAAATTATCCAAATTTAATTCTTCGATTGCTGTTATACCTATATTAGTCAAATCTCGCAGTGTTCTAGCTTTTGCTCTAGTAGAAGCCATTCTAATTAAATGTGGAACAATAGTAGTATTAACTGATTGAGGATTAGCATCTCCATAATCGGTGTAAGTACCTTTATCAGTAATAGCTGTAGCTTTACATATAGCAGTCATATTATTTTCTTTTTTAGGAATCTGAATTAGTTCTACACTTATAGAACGTAAATTATTTTGATGTGCTAAATCTAAAAGTCCTTCATAAGTAACATATGATTTACCTTGTAATTCAATGATAAAATTTTGATTTAAAGGCATTTTGAC
>NZ_ARZA01000172.1 GCF_000387765.1 Caldisalinibacter kiritimatiensis | reverse complement strand
TTTAAATAAATAAAATGCAGTATTTATGCGAGTTGTAGAGTTCTGCAACGAGCTAATTATGTCTATATAAGGAGGAATAATATGAGTGGAAAATTTAGAAGAGTTTTCCCAGGGGGCAATACTTCAAGAGGTTTCTTTTCTTATTATGACTACATAATAGAAGAAGATGCTAATAGAATATTTGTTATAAAAGGTGGACCAGGAACAGGTAAATCTTCTCTGATGAAAAAGGTTGCTAAAGTAATGTTAGAAAAAGGATATGATATAGAATATCATCATTGCTCTTCAGATAATGATTCGATTGATGGCATAGTTATACCTAAACTTAGAGTAGCAATGATTGATGGTACAGCACCACATGTAAGTGTCTCATAAATACAAATATATTTCTGTTAAAAGAAGTAAATTATAGATTCGACCTTTAGTATTATACATGTAGGTTATAGGTAGTGTTTAAAGGAGGGAGACAAATATGTACTATAAGAAACTTGTGGGAAGGAAATGTTATTTATCACCTATCGATGTTGAGGATTATGAAAAATATACTGAGTGGGTAAATGATATGGAAATAGGAGTGGGGATGATATTTTCAGCAAGTTTAATTACTGAAACAAAGGAAAAAGAAATACTAGAAAGATTAGCAGATTCGGAATATAATTTTGCAATAATAGATAAAGAAAACGACAAGTTAATAGGAAATATTGGATTTCCGAAACTAGATAAAATTAATCGTGTTGCAGAATTAGGAATATTTATTGGAGACAAAGAGTATTGGGGAAAGGGATATGGAGTAGAAGCAATTAAACTATTGCTTGATTTTGGGTTTAGTATTTTAAACTTACACAATATTTATTTAAAGGTATTCGAATATAATAAACCAGCTAGAAGATGCTATAAAAAAGTTGGATTTAAAGAAGTTGGACGATTAAGAGAAGCTAAACAGATTGCAGGAAAAAGATACGATGAGATATCTATGGATATATTAGCTACTGAATATGATTCTATATATATAAAGGAGCTAATAGAAAAGAAAATGAAGTAAACTATGGGGTAATCTCCATAGTTTTTTTATATTATCTAAAACACTGTAAAAAGTTGATTTTTACACATAGGACAAATAGTGTTTTTCATATGAATTATCAGGGGGATTAGTTTGTCAAGAAAAAGTAGAATTCAAGTTGAAGAAATATATATAAATGGAGATGAAAATAAAAGAGTAGAAAGGTTGGAAGAATTACTTATTTTAATTATTAAAAAAAGTGAAGGAATTGAAGTTAAACCATAAAAGAAGGTGATATCTTCATATGGAAAAAGTCTCTATATATTGCAGACTAAGTGATGAAGATAGAGATAAGGAAAAAGGGTTTGGTGAAAGTGAAAGTATACAGAACCAAAAAATAATGCTCACTAAATACGCAATGGAGAAAGGTTGGTATATATACAAAATATATAGTGATGATGACTATTCGGGGCTAGATATTGAAAGACCTGAATTTAAGAAAATGATAAAAGATGCTGAAAAAGGTAGGTTTAATATAGTATTATGCAAGCATCAATCAAGATTTTCAAGGGATATAGAAGTTGTAGAGAAATATTTACATAGAAAGTTTCCAGAGTGGGGGATAAGATTCATTAGTTTAACTGATTATGTAGATACCTTAGATGATGCTAATAAAAAATCAAGACAAATAAACAGTTTAGTGAATGAATGGTACTGTGAAGATATAAGTAAAGCTATTAGAGCAACCTTTAAAGTAAAAAGAGAAGAAGGAAAATTTATAGGCTCATTTGCTCCATATGGCTATGAAAAAGACCCAAAGGATAAAAATAGACTTATTGTAGATGAAAAAGCTGCAAGGATTATTAGAATGATATTTAATTGGTATTTACAAGGACATGGTACTCAATATATTGCTCGTATACTTAATAAAAAAGGTGTACCAAATCCAACACGCTATAAGCAAGAGAAGGGACTAAAGTTTAAAAATTCATCTAAAACAGATTCATATGGATTATGGAATAAAACAACCGTAAGAAGAATTCTTAGAAATGAAGTTTACATTGGTAATCTAGTACAGGGGAAAAGAGAAAAGATTAATTATAAATCAAAAAAGGTAGTTTCAAAAGACAAAAATGATTGGATAATAGTTAGAGGTACTCATACTCCTATAGTTGACTATGAAACCTTTGAAGCAGTACAAAATAGACTAAACATGAGAGTTAGGAGTACAGGTAAAGGTATGTCTCATGCATTTGCAGGAAAAGTAAGATGTATGGATTGTAAAAGTAGTATGAATAAGGTCAGAACAGGAAAATATGAGTATCTTAGATGTAGTTTATATAATAGTACTCCAGATAAAAAACTTTGTACTAGTCATAGTATTAGACTTGATGTTTTAAAGAATAAAGTATCTGAAAAACTAAAAGAACATATAAAGGAAGTCTCTGTTGAGAAATTAGCATATAAATTAATTAAAGAAAATTTCCTAACAAAAGAGATTAAAGGAATAAAAAAAGAAATCAAGAATTTAGATAAGCTACTAAATGAAAGGAATAAAATAATTCAAAATCTTTATATTGACAAAGTTAATGGTGTTATCAGTGAAGCCCAATTTATTAAATTTAATAAAAGATTCACTGACGACAAAGAGAAACTATTAAACAGAAGAGATAAGCTTTTTAAAGATATAGAAAATATAAAGCAAAAAAAAGGGAACTTAAATAAATGGAGAGAGATAGTAATAAGATACAAAAACTTTGATAAATTAGACCATACAATGGTAAATTATTTGATTAATTATATAGAAGTAGGAGAAAAGGACAAAGATAATGGAGTGCAGAAAGTAAGGATTCACTGGAAATTTTAATGGTGAAAGAAGAGTTGAAAAGTAACTCTTCTTTTTATTTGTAAAAGTTATTTTTTAAAACAAAATTTTAGGAAAAGAGAAATATTAGTATTTGACAAAAAAAGTGCATTTCAAAAAGAAGGAAAACTAATAAAATTATAGAAATATAAACCATAAAACAGATTTTAGATACCATACAAAAAATATAAAAAAACTATTTAATTATACTATTTAAAAGGGGAGAGAAGCATGACAGAGAAGGACAAAATGCTTGCAGGGGAATTTTATAATCCAGCTGATGAGGAATTATTTGCAGACAGAGAAAGGGCAAAGAAATTGTGCAAAAGGTTCAATGATTTAGAGCCTAATCAATATGAAAAAAGATTGGAGCTATTAAAAGAATTATTTCAAACTGAAAAAGAATGTTTTATAGAGCCGAATTTTTATTGTGATTATGGATATAACATAAAATTTGGTAACGATTTTTATGCAAATCACAATTGTGTCATATTAGATGTAAATACAGTCACAATTGGTAATAATGTAATGTTTGGTCCTAATGTGCAAGTTTACACTGCTACTCATCCTATCAATCCTAAAGAAAGAAATTCAGGAAAAGAAATGGGATATCCCATTAAAATAGGAGACAATGTTTGGGTAGGGGGAGGTGCTATCATTTGTCCTGGGGTTACTATAGGAGATAATGTTGTAATAGGAGCAGGTAGTGTTGTGACCAAAGATATTCCTGATAATGTTGTAGTTGCAGGTAATCCAGCTAAAGTTATTAAGAAATTATAGTGGATTAAGACTTATTTTGTATTATTTATTGATTATAAATGCTTGACATAGTATTCTTATGAGCAATAATAGTTTTTAGACACCTAAGATTACAGTTTAAGTAAACTAATTATTTTAAATATAAGAAGGAAAGTTAAATATTACAAAGGAAGAATATAATCGTATAAGAGAGTATTAAAAAAACATGAAAATAAATTTGTGCTTATGATACCCTATCCCATGTTGTGGATCCTAAAAATCCAGGTGGGGTCGATGAAATAATTCACCTTGGGGATTATTGGGATTTAAAGAAGATGGAGGAAAATAAAGAAGAGATTCTAAAAACTAATAAAGAAGTTGGAAGGTTATTTAAAAGAGCTTATAGATTTTTAAAATCGGCACTTCCAGTATATGAAGATATTGTTGCAAAAAATTCAGACTCTATGGATTTTGGTAAAGTTAATATAATAACTTACGATTTGATAAATGAAATATTTGAAGAAGTACCAGTTAACAAAAATCCTGGTAAAGATAGACATTTATTTGGCAGTGCTTATACCCCTAATGGCTGGGTAGAGCATACTGATACGATCCTACAAGATGCAAAAAAGGTTTACTATATAAAAGGAGATATTGGTACAGGGAAATCCACCTTACTTCAAAAGGTATACAATGAAGCATTAGTAAGTGGTATGAATGTAGAAGTATATCATACACCATTAAATCCAGAAAAAATTGAAACTATATATATAAAAGATTTAAATATAGGATTAACAGTGAGTGAAACGTTCAAAAAAAATAATTTTAAGACAATAGATTTAGATAGTTTTATGATAAAAGATAAAGTTAAAAAATATAATGAGGAATTAGAGTATGATAAGAAATTACTAAACATTTTAATAGACAATGCAATAATAAATATAAACAAAGCAAAGAAAAAGCATGATGTGTTAGAAACATATTATGTACCTAATATGAATTTTGATGAGATAAATAAAGTTAAAGAAGAATTGATTGATAGGATTTTACAATATGATACAAAAACCGAGGATTAAATCCTCGGTTTTGTATTTAATAAGTTAAATGATATGAAAATATTATCAAAGTGTAAATAATTTATGGACAAATTACATTATTGTAGAATTTTCTGCTTGACTTTACCAAGTAAGATTCTGTATACTGTATAATGGTTCATAAACTAAACTTAAGGAGGGGCTTATAATGGTAAATTACGAAAAAAATAGAGCATCATATACTATGAAAACAGATAAAGTAAAAAAAATAGTACATTTAGCTGCATCAGGTTTTTTTTCAATTGAAGATGGTGAATCATTTATAAATGACTATGAAAAAATAGTAAAATCTATTCCAACTCAAGACTTTGTTTTAGTAATCGATATTAGCAATGACTTAAAACCTTCTTCTCCAGATGTAGCAAAAATATTAGCTAAATTATTAAAAAGATATATAGAAGTTCCATTTAAGAAGAGATTTTTAACATCAAAAGGTAATGTTGTTGCTGTTGCGCAATTCAAGAGATTGGGTAAGAGTATACCTGGATGGCAAGAAAACGTAGAGTATGTTAATGATTTAAATGAAGTATATCAGAAGTTATAATTTTAATCCCCCACATTTTTATAATGTGGGGGATTATTTAGAATTTATACAATACTGACACAACAGTAGACCCTGAACCAACTGTTGATATCACTAAGTAATCACCTTCATTAATTTTATTTTTTTCTAAAGCTCTATGTAGTGCCATGAATGGGCTAGTAGTACCCGTATATCCATATTCATTACCTACATATGTTAGCTTATTAACATCTACACCTAGCTTTTCTAATGTTAGCTTAGCATCTGGATTTGTAAATTGTGAGAATATAAAATGACTTACATCTTCAACCTTAATTCCATTATCTATAGTTACTTCCTTAATTAATTTTGCCCAATAGTCAGATATAAAACTTCCATCAAAGGGTTCCCAGTGCCATTTTCTATCGTCTTCTTGTGTAAATTCTCCTTTTATTACTTTAGAGTATCCAGCTTTAGGCATTAAAATGTTGTTGTGTTCTGATGTCTGTGTTATATATGTAGAATCTATAAATCCTCTTTTTTTATTTTCATCTACCTTTTCTAATACTAACGCAGCTGCTGAGTCTCCAAAGTTACTATATGATATTGGGTCATTTTCACTAACCACTGCACTTATTAACATACTACCTATTACTAATGCTTTTTTAAATCTTTTGTTATGTAGTAATATTCTACTCGCCTGGTCAAAAGCAGTAACCATACCACTACAATTACTATTAGTATCATAGACCATTTTTGCATTTTTTCCGCCTAACAAATGGAGTACTTTAATTGCATTGGCTGGTGAAGTATACTCTGGAGTATCAGAGGCAAACACGACCAAATCAATTTCATTAATGTCAGTATTAGCATTTTCTAGTGCTTGCACACTAGCATTATATCCCATTGTTATTACAGTTTCGTCTGGGTCATCAGAAAGATAACGATATTCTCTTTCTAAGTGTTTTAATAGACCTTCAACTTCTATACCTTTCTTCTTAAAATGATTGATAAAATAATCGTTATGTACTTTATTTGTTGGATGATAAATACCACAACCTAGGATATTAACATTAGTAAATACCATTCTAGCATACCTCCAAAATTCGATAAATTTTAGCAAGAATATCTATTGCTACCAAAATTAATTTTATTTATATAAAACACATAAGTCAAGTTGTAGTAATAAAGTAATAATATTTTAGGTCAATATACCTATGAGTATGATTTGTCAATTAATACAAGGAATTAGAATAAGTATATAGAATATAAAGTAATGTATCTTTTATAATTGAAGGAAAATGATTTATTAAGGAGAAATTTATAAGGTGTGGACAGAATATGAATAACAACAATATACGAACTAAAAGACTTCTTTTGCGTGAATGGAAGGATTCAGATATCCCATTTTTTATTGAAATGAACAAAGATTCAAGGGTAATGAGATATTTTCCTAAGATATTAACTGAGGCTAGGGAATATTCCAAGACTTTATTGTATATACAGTCATCATTGAAAAATTAGAAAATTAAGTATAAAATCAAATATAAATAGATTATATTTGAGTGAGGGGATATATATGTTTAACAAACTAAAAGCTGTAATATTTGACTTAGATGGAACTATTGTTGACTCTATGTGGATTTGGAAACAAATTGATATAGATTTTCTAGCAAAAAGAAATATTGATTTACCGGATGATTTACAGAAAGCCATCGAAGGTATGAGCTTTACAGAAACTGCAATCTATTTTAAAAATAGATTTAATTTAGAAGAAACTGTTGACGAGATAAAAGAGGAATGGAATGATATGGCCTACGATTTTTACACAAATAAAGTGACACTTAAAAAAGGAGTTAGAGAATTTATTATTAATTTAAAAGAAAAGGATATAAAACTTGGGATCGGAACTAGTAATTCTAGGGAATTAGCAACACAAGTATTAAAAAAACATGATATTTTAAAATATTTCGATACACTAAGAACATCATGTGAAGTAGATAAAGGGAAACCACATCCAGATGTATTTCTAAAAGTTGCTGAAGATTTAAATGTAGAACCAGAAGACTGTTTAGTGTTTGAAGACACTTATGCAGGGGTTTTAGCTGCTAAAAGAGCTGGAATGAATGTTTTTGCTGTAGCAGATGAGTTATCATTTCCATATAAGGATGAGATTTGCAAGTTAGCTGATAAATACATAGAAGACTTTAAGGATATAGCTTAATTATGCTCTATTAAGCTATATTAGCATTAAAATGAAAACAATGATATTATTAATATAAAAGATAATCAAAGGAGTGTGGGGTCAGTGGATAAAAATGTTGCTTATGTTATAGAAAAAAAGGTTCAGAGAACTATTCAAAATCTAGAAAAAAATAATATGAAAGGATATTTTGTTCAGAATGAAGAAGAAGCTATAAAAAAGATTGAAGAATTACTTAATGAAGGAAATACAGTATCAGTTGGAGGCTCAATGACACTCTTTGAGATAGGTGCTATAGATTTTTTAAGAAATGGTAATTATAATTTTCTTGATAGATATGCTGAAGGATTAACTAAAGAAGATATTAAAGAATTATATAGAAAATGTTTTTCAGCTGATGCATATTTAACAAGTAGTAACGCTATTACAGAGAACGGAGAATTATATAATGTAGACGGTAGAGGTAACAGAGTAGCAGCTATGATTTATGGACCAGATAAAGTTATAGTAGTAGCAGGAGTCAATAAAATAGTAAAGGATTTAGATGAGGCTATAGAGAGAAACAAACGAATTGCAGCTCCAGCTAATGTGCAGAGACTAAATAGAAATACTCCTTGTGCCAAAACAGGGTATTGTATGGATTGTAATAGTCCAGATAGAATATGTAATGAATATGTGCTGATAAAGGGACAAATGGAAAAAGATAGAATACACGTTATTATTGTAAACAAAGAATTAGGATATTAATAATATAGTTATATTTAATTAAGGCTTCGTGTTTATCACGGAGCTTTAATTGAACTTAGTTAAATATTAATTGACTAATGTAAAGGTAGAAATTTATACTGATTATGGTAAAATTTATATGATAGATATTAAGTTATAAGTTTTAAATTGTTTAAACAATTTAAGATAAGAAAAGTACAAGCTTTTATGATTAAATAGTCGTATTGAATTATGCTATATAGGAGGCGCAAAAATGTTTAGAGTTCTAAACTTAGGAGTTGATGTTGGCTCTACAACTGTTAAAATGATTGTCTTAGACGATGAAAATAATGTAATTTATAAAAATTATAAAAGACATTATTCTGATATAAAAGCAACAGTAATTTCTATGTTTGAAGAAGTAAAGTCTGAGCTACAGGGCTATGAAGTTACTGTAATGATTACAGGTTCAGGTGGATTAAGCATTTCACAAAAATTAAATGTACCATTTATTCAAGAAGTTATAGCTTGTACTAATGCAGTGGAAAATATAATACCAGAAACAGATGTAGCGATTGAACTTGGAGGAGAAGATGCAAAGATAACATATTTTAGAGAATCAATAGAACAAAGAATGAATGGAACCTGTGCTGGTGGAACTGGAGCTTTTATTGACCAAATGGCTGTATTACTAAAGACAGATACTTCTGGATTAAATGAGTTAGCAAAAAACTATAAACATATCTATCCGATTGCATCTAGATGCGGAGTTTTTGCAAAAACGGATGTTCAACCATTACTAAATGAAGGGGTTTCTAAAGAAGATATAGCAGTATCTGTATTACAAGCTGTGGTCAATCAAACAATAAGTGGATTAGCCCAAGGAAGACCTATTAGAGGTAATGTTGCTTTTTTAGGTGGTCCTTTATACTTTTTATCTGAGCTTAGAAAGAGATTTATTGAAACTCTTAAGTTAAAAGATAAAAATGTAATTTTTCCTGAGAATTCACAATTTTTTGTGTCGATAGGAGCAGCAATTTCATCAAGGGATGAAGAACCAATTCAATTTGAAGAATTATATAATCGAGTATTAACTATTAAACAGATAAACAATCAAGAAAATATAAATCTAGAGCCATTATTTAACAATGAAGAAGAATATATAAAGTTTAAAAAAAGACACGATAAAAACAAAGTTAGAAGAGTAGATTTAAGTACATATAAAGGAAAAGCATTTTTAGGGATAGATGCGGGTTCTACAACTACTAAAGTAGCACTTATAAATCAAAATGGTGAACTTTTATATTCATATTATGGAAGTAATATGGGTAACCCTTTAGATACTACTATTACAGCTTTAAAGGATTTGTATAGTAAATTAAACAATGATATTGAAATTGTAAATTCGGCAGTCACAGGGTATGGTGAAAATTTAATTAAATCAGCACTTAAAATAGATATAGGTGAGATAGAAACTGTAGCTCATTATAAAGCAGCAGATTTTTTCTTACCTGGAGTAGATTTTGTACTTGATATCGGTGGACAAGATATGAAAAGTTTAAAAATTCATGATGGTGTTATAGATTCAATAATGTTAAATGAAGCTTGTTCATCAGGGTGCGGTTCATTTATAGAAACCTTTGCTAAATCTTTAAATATGAGTGTTGAGGAATTTGCCCAAAAAGGTTTAATGTCTAAAAATCCAGTAGATTTAGGTACCCGATGTACTGTATTTATGAATTCTAAAGTAAAGCAGGCACAAAAAGAAGGGGCAGAGGTAAGTGACATTTCAGCTGGAATCTCTATTTCGGTTATAAAGAATGCTTTGTTTAAAGTTATAAGGTTAAGAAATACTGATGAATTAGGAGAAAAGATAGTAGTACAGGGAGGAACTTTTTACAATGATGCAGTATTAAGAGCTTTTGAAAAAATAGTGAATAGAGAAGTTATACGTCCTGACATAGCTGGTATAATGGGGGCATTTGGAGCTGCTTTAATAGCAAAAGAGCGTTATAATGAAGGATATAAAACAACACTTCTTAAAGGAAATGCATTAGAAAATTTTAAAGCTGAATCATCAATGAAGAGGTGTGGACTATGTGGAAACAACTGTCTTCTAACAATTAAGCATTTTTCAGATGGTCGAAAGTTTATTTCAGGAAATAGATGCGAAAGAGGGGCAGGTATAGAAAAAGTCAAAAACGACATACCTAATCTTTATGAATATAAATATAAAAGAGTTTTTAATTATAAACCATTATCTAAGCAAGAAGCTCAAAGAGGCACTATTGGTATACCTAGGGTACTAAATATGTATGAAGATTATCCTTTTTGGGTTACATTTTTTACAGAACTTGGGTATAGGGTTGTATTATCGGGACGTTCATCCAAGAAGCTTTATGAACTAGGGATGGAGACTATACCTTCTGATACTGTTTGTTATCCAGCTAAACTTGTACATGGACACATAGCAGATTTAATTAAGAAAGGTGTTAACAAAATTTTCTATCCTAGTATTCCATACAATAGAAAAGAAGATAAAAATGCAAATAATCAATATAATTGTCCAATAGTTACATCTTATCCAGAAACAATTAATGCTAATATGGAAATTGTAAAAACTGATAAAATTATTTTCTATCATCCGTTTTTGCCATTGGATAAACCAAAAAGACTAATTAAAAGATTATTTGAAGAATTAAAGAATGAAGGTATTTCTAAAGATGAGATAAAAAAAGCAGTTGGCAAAGCATATAATGAACTTGATAACTATAAAAAAGATATAAGAAGAAAAGGCGAAGAAATTATTGAATATATAAGGGAAAACAACTTAAAAGGTATTGTACTGGTAGGTAGACCATATCATGTAGACCCAGAAATTAATCATGGTATACCTGAAATGATTAAATCCTTTGGCTTTGCTGTACTATCAGAAGATTCTATAAGCCATTTGGCTGAGATAGAAAGACCTTTAAGGGTTGTTGACCAATGGGTTTATCATACAAGAATGTATGCTGCAGCTACATATGTGGCTAAACAGAAGAATTTAGAGCTAATTCAACTTAATTCTTTTGGTTGTGGCTTGGATGCAGTAACTACAGACCAAGTTAAAGAAATACTAGAAAGATATAATAAAATATATACCCTTATTAAAATAGATGATATTAACAATCTAGGAGCTGCAAAGATACGTGTACGTTCCTTAATTGCTGCAATAAAAGAAAGGGATAAAAAAGGTCTAGAACCAAAGAAAATATATAATGTAAAAGAAAGGGTAAAATTTACAAAAGAGATGAAGACAAAACATACAATTTTAGCTCCACAAATGTCTCCAATACACTTTCAGTTTTTAAAAATTGGATTTGAAAAGGCTGGTTATAATGTAGAAATATTACCTTCTGTTGATAAGTCAGCTATTGATGAAGGTTTAAAGTATGTAAATAATGACGCTTGTTATCCATCAATAATAGTTGTTGGACAGATTATGGAAGCATTAAAGTCAGGGAAATATGATTTAAACAATACTTCCGTAATCATAACACAAACAGGGGGAGGATGTAGAGCAACTAACTATATTGCATTTATTAGAAAGGCACTACAGGATGCAGGAATGGGTCATGTTCCTGTAATATCGTTGAGTGCACAAGGCCTTGAAAAAAATCCAGGTTTTAAGATTACCCCATCTCTTATAAATACATCAATGATGGGATTAATATATGGAGATCTGTTAATGAGGGTATTGTATAGGGTTAGACCCTATGAAAAAGTAAAGGACTCAGCCAATAAGCTATACAAAAAATGGGTAGAAAAATGCAAACAGTCATTAGAAAGTGGTAGTAGAAAGGAACTTAAAAATAATATTTATCAAATCGTTAAAGATTTTGATAATATTGCAATACATGAAGACTTAGTTAAGCCAAGGGTAGGTGTAGTTGGTGAGATATTAGTTAAATTTCACCCAACAGCTAATAATAGTATAGTAGAACTATTAGAGGCAGAAGGTGCGGAAGCAGTTGTTCCGGATTTAATAGACTTCTTTCTATATACTGCATATAACAGTAAAGTTAAATACAAAGAATTATCAGGTAGTTTAATAAATATGGCTACTTCAAGTGCTATAATAGAGGGGATAGAATATTATCGAAAAGACATGAAAAAAGCTTTAGAAGCAAGTAAAAGATTTGAACCACCTAAGTCAATTTATGAAATAGCTAAAGGGGCAGAGAAACATTTATCTTTAGCTAACCAAACAGGTGAAGGCTGGTTTTTAACTGGAGAGATGGTAGAGCTTATTGAAAGTGGTGTGAATAATATAGTATGTTTACAACCCTTTGCTTGTTTACCTAATCATATAACAGGTAAAGGTATGATAAAGGAATTAAGAAGAGCTTATCCTTCTGCTAATATTGCAGCTATAGATTATGACCCGGGAGCAAGTGAAGTGAATCAATTAAATCGTATTAAATTAATGCTTTCAGTAGCTTTTAAGAACATAGAAGAAAATGGAGCATATGCATATTAGTATTTGAGTTATAATGGTCTGAGTTTTACGTTGTTACTAAAACTGAATATAAATTTTAGAGTTTATAAAGAAATTGTAATTTGTGGTTATTATCATAGTATGTTAAAATTAAATTGGTTGGTATCGTAAGAGCCAAACCATTTATTAAAAATTTAAAAACTTAATTCATTTTTCGCTTAGCTTGGATCCTTAAGGACCGAGACACAGAAAGCGAGTAGTGGGTGTAATATACTATTTCGTATATTAATGGTTTGTTATACCATTTGATATATGTATGAAGTTAAAAGTGCAATAATTTCAAGTTGGAAATTAATACCCTTTCTGTGTCTTTTTGGTGAAATTTAGACACAGGAAGGGTATTTTTATTTATCTTGTAGCAAAAGTTTAAATCTAGTACCTAGTACCTAAAAGTGACTATGTCACTTTTCATTGGAGGTGAAATATTGAGAATAGGTTTTATAGGAGCAGGAAAAGTAGGTACAGCATTTGGAAAATACTTAAAGAAGTATGGATTTAAAGTTTATGGATATTACAGTAGAACTTATGAGTCAGCTTTAAAAGCAGCAAAATATACAGATACAAAGGCAGTAGAGAACATAGAAGAGATTGTAGTAAATACAGATATTATTTTTATTACAACTAAAGATGATGAAATTAGAAATGTCAGTAATAGATTAGTGCAAAAAAATTTATTAATAAAAGGCAAGATACTAATTCATATGAGTGGAGCTGCTTCCTCAGATATTTTAATAAAGGCTAAAGAACAAGGAAGTTGTATATATTCATTACATCCATTGCAATCCTTTGCAGATATAGATAAAGCAGTTAAAGACTTAGAAGATACAATATTTAGTTTAGAAGGTGATGAAGAAAAGATTAATGTTATTGAAGATATTCTTAAAAAGACAGATAATGAATATTTCAAACTAAATGCAAATCAAAAAAGCATATATCATGCAGCTGCATGTGTTGTTTCTAATTATTTAGTAACACTTATGGATTATGGTCTCTCTTTATTTGAATCTATTGGTATAGATAAAGAAAAAGGATTTAAAGCACTTTTACCATTAATAGATGGAACACTGAAGAATATTTATGATTTAGGAACAGAGAAAGCGTTAACAGGGCCTATAGCTAGAGGTGATACAAACACTATAGAAAGACACCTAAAATCAATGCAAGAAAATAATCTAAAGAGTATAGATTTTTATAAATTACTAGGAGCCAAAACTGTAGATTTAGCTAAAAAAGAAAAATTAGAAAACAAGGAAAAGATAACTTATTTAAAAAATATTTTAAAAGAGGTGTAAAGAATGTCAAATAAGAGTTTTACTGTAAGTTCATTTTTAAAATCAAAGAAAAATAATGAAAGAATATCAATGCTTACTGCTTATGACTATTCCACAGCAAAGCTTTTAGATGAAGCAGGAGTTGATAGTTTATTGGTTGGCGACTCACTAGGAATGGTGATGCTAGGTTATGAAAGTACATTGCAGGTGACTATTGAAGATATGATACACCATTGTAAAGCAGTTTCTAGGGGAGCTAAAAGGGCTATGGTTATAGGAGATATGCCATTTCTTTCATACCATATTAGCGTTGAAGAAAGCATAAAAAATGCTGGTAGACTAATAAAAGAGGGGAATGTTCATGCAGTTAAACTAGAAGGTGGTAGAGATGTTATAGACAAAATTAGGGGTATAGTAAAAGCTCAAATTCCTGTTATGGGACATTTAGGGTTAACACCACAGTCTGTAAATATATTTGGGGGATTTAAGGTTCAAGGTAAGAATGAAGAACAGGCTAAAAGGATTATAGAAGATGCGTTGTTTCTACAAGAAGCAGGTGTCTTTGCCATAGTATTAGAATGTGTACCAGAAAAATTATCTAAAATAATTACTGAAAAACTAGATATACCTACTATTGGTATAGGAGCAGGTAAATATTGTGATGGACAAGTATTAGTAACCCAGGATATGCTTGGGATGTACACAGATTTTACGCCTAAATTTGTTAAGAAGTATGCTGATACAGGAGTAACTATAAAAGAAGCAGTTAAGAGATATATAGAAGAAATTAAACTGGGAAAATTCCCTACAAAAGAACATTCATTTTCTATTAAAGAAGAGATTTTGCAAAAGCTTTATTAGCTCGTTAGGAGGCTATAAACATGAAGATAATAAATTCTATGTTAAATATAAGAAATGAAATAAAAATTTTTAAAATGCAAGGTAAATCAATAGGCTTAGTACCTACAATGGGATACTTACATGAAGGACATCTATCATTAATGAGGAAGGCAAGAGAAGAAAATGACATTGTTGTAATCAGTATTTTTGTAAATCCTACTCAATTTGGAGAAGATGAAGATTTAGATACTTATCCTCGGGATTTAGAAAGGGATAGTAAGTTAGCCAAAGAAGTAGGTGTAGATATTGTATTTACCCCATCAGTAGAAGAAATGTATCCAAAGGGTTATACAACTTATGTAGAGGTTGAAGGTGAAATAACAAACAAATTATGTGGCAAATCAAGAGTAGGTCATTTTAAGGGGGTAACAACTATAGTATCAAAATTATTTAATATAGTGACACCGGATAGAGCCTATTTTGGACAAAAAGATGCACAACAAGTAGCAGTTATACAGAAGATGGTAAGAGATTTAAATTTTGATATTGAGATTATACCGTGCCCTATTGTTAGAGAAGACGACGGCTTAGCCTTAAGCTCAAGAAATACTTATTTAAGTTCTAGTGAAAGAAATGATGCAAAAGTAATATCTCAGTCTTTGTTTAAAGCTGAACAAATGATTAAAAACGGAGAAAGAGATGTTGAGAAAATAAGGCAGTTTATTATAAATAAAATAGATTTAGTTGAAACTTCAGAGATAGATTATGTAGAAATTGTAAACGCTGAGACGTTAAGGGATATTAATGAAATTAAAGGTGATGTATTAATAGCACTAGCTGTAAAAATAGGAAAAACTCGACTAATAGATAATATTAGATTGGAGGTATAAAAATGTTAGTAAATATGTTTAAAAGTAAAATCCATAGAGCCACAGTAACTGAGGCAAACCTTAACTATGTAGGCAGTATAACAATAGATAAGGAATTGATGAATGCTGCAGGCATATTACCAGGAGAGAGGGTACAGGTAGTAAATAATAATAATGGTGCTAGATTAGAAACTTATGTTATAGAGGGGCCACCAGGTAGTGGAGTGATATGCTTAAATGGAGCAGCAGCAAGACTTGTTCAACCAGGAGATAAAGTAATAATTATAGCATATTGTTGGATTGAAAAGGAAAAAGCAAATAGTTTCAAACCTGATATTGTATTTGTAGATGATAATAATAAAATAGTAGATAAAGAAAATGTTGAAATACATGGTAACGTTAAAAATTATTAAAGCAGCGAAATTAATCGCTGCTTTTTTCATATCTCAAATGTGATTTACAATTCAATACGTAATTATTTATTGTAAATGATTTTGAATGTAGTCATAAAATATTGTTTCGTATATTCACATTAATTAAAAATATGGAATAAACTTAAAAACTTTTACATCTAGAAGGAAAAATTAACATTTTATAGAATATATATAAATTCAGTATATTTTTTATTCATGGAACATTTAAGTTAAAAATAACGTCTAAACTTATTAGGAGTAGGACTAGAAAGGGGGGAAATAATTGAGTCTAATTAAACTACAAGGAGTATCAAAAGCATATAAAAGAGGGCAAGTACAAGTTAAAGCTTTAAATAATATTGACTTAACTATAGAAAATCAAGAGTTTGTTTCTATAATGGGACCTTCTGGGTCAGGAAAATCAACATTATTGAATATATTAGGATGTTTAGATCAACCTACTTCAGGAACATATGAATTATTAGGCAAAAGAGTAGAGAAAATTAACGATTGGAAATTATCTGACATAAGAAATGAGTACATAGGTTTTGTATTTCAGAGATTTCACTTATTATCTAATTTAAATGCTTTAGAAAATGTAGAGTTACCTTTAATTTATAGAGGTGTATGGGGAAAAGAGCGTAGAAAAAAAGCAAAAGAAGCATTAGAAGCTGTTGGTTTGGGAGAGAGAATTCATCATCTACCTTCACAGTTGTCTGGTGGAGAACAACAAAGAGTGGCGATAGCAAGAGCTTTAGTAGGTAATCCTTCTATTATTCTTGCTGATGAACCTACTGGAGCTTTGGATTCAAAGTCTGGCGAAAATATTATGTCAATTTTCAATAGATTAAACCAAGAATTAGGAATTACAATTGTACAGGTTACCCATGAGGAAGATATAGCTAGATATGGACATAAAATTTTTAGATTATTAGATGGAAAAATAGAAAAAATTGAAGAAGTAAAATAAGCATTATTTTTATCTAAATTTGGAGGTGTTAAAGTAAAATGGCTAATAGAATATTAATGATAATAGTAATATTAGCGATTGTAGTATTTGGTGGATTTTATGCTTATAATGAATTAATGCCAGAAGAAGTAGAAGAAACTCAAGGACCAGTGTATGCAACTAAAGAAGTTACTAAAGGTGATATTTCAGTAGGAGTAGAAACTACAGGTAGATTAGATCCATCTAGAGGAGGTTCTATTAGAGTACCTGAAGCTAATGCCCCTTCTTTAATGGGAGTAGAATACATAATTGATGAAATAATGGCAGAAGAAGGGACAGAAGTAAAACAAGGTGATACTATAGTTAAACTTATTTCATCAGATATCGAAGATAAAATTGAAAAGTTGAAAGAGGATATTGAATATCAAAGAGAGGATTTATCACATAAAACAGGAGTTCCTATTGATGAGATAGACAATATTAATCCGTATCAAGGACTTACAATAACAGCACCTATAGCAGGTAAAGTTGTAGGAATAAACGCAGAGGAAGGTAAGAAAATAGATGGTCAAGCGACAGTAGCTAAAATAGTTGATGACTCAAAATTTAAAGTCGAGATTAAGCTAACTCCTAGTGAATTTAAAAAGGTAGAAGAAGGGGAAAAAGTATTACTGAGCTTTCCGTATTTTGACGGATTTTATGAAGGGACTATAAAAGAGGTTAATCCTAATCCAGTTCCAAATCAAGATACACAAGATGGATTTGGGAAATCATTTGTTCACTGGGTTACTATAGAAGCTGAAAATCCAGGATTAGTGCAACCTAAAATGGAAGTTAATGTTGGTTTGCCTGGTGATAATAATATGCCAAAATATAATTTTATGTATACAGGAGAAGTCGTTGGATTTGTTGATGAGGAAAAGGTACTTAATCCAGTTAGTGATGAAGTTGTAGCTACTAAAGTGCATGTACATGAAATGCAGATTGTAGAAAAGGGAGAACCAATTTTAACTATGGCAGGACCAGATGTTAGAGATATGATACAAAAGGAAGTTGATAAATTAAGAGAGTTAAAATCTCAATTAGAGAGTTTATTAGAACAAAAAGAAAAAATGGAAATTAAAGCTACAATGGATGGAATAGTAGCACGTATATATAGAGAAAAGGGGGAATCTGTAAGACCAGGTGAGTATTTAGGAAGTGTTTATACAACAGATGAAATGAGAATTTGGACTCAAGTTGATGATATTGATGTTGTAAATGTAAAACAAGGTGCACCTGTAAGAGTGACTGTTGATGCTGTACCAGGTGAAACTTTTGAAGGAACGGTTGAACATGTTTCAACATCGGGAAGAACAGAAAATGGTGTTACAAGATTCCATGTTGAAATAAGAGTTAATGGCGGGCCACAGTTAAGACCAGGTATGGAAGCAAAGGCATTTATAGATGCTGGTAGTGCAGAAGATGTTTTATTAGTTCCATTAGAGGCAGTTTTTGAAGAAGACGGGCAAACAAAGGTTGAAATATTAGAAAATGGAACACCTAAATTGGTTACAGTAAAATTAGGATTAATGAATGATAGATATGCTGAAGTGAAAAGTGGACTTGAAGAAGGAGACCTTGTAATTACAGGTAGTACAGCAGATTTACTTCCAAGTCAGCATATAAAATCTCAAGATTCACTACTTCCAACTAATGGAGATAGTGACTCTGATAATGAGAATGACTCAGGAACAAACAATGGGCAGTAACAGGGAGAGGATTAATATGCAAAAAAAAGGGATACTTTCATTTATAACAAGATGGTGGTTCGCAGCTAAAATGGCTGCCCATGGAATAGTGTCAAATACCCTAAGGTCAACATTAACTATATTAGGGGTTGCGATTGGTGTTGCTTCAGTAGTTAGTTTAATGGGAATTGGAGAAGGAGCACGTCAAGCAGTAATTAAACAATTTGAAAGTTTAGGTACTAATGTAATTGAAATTAATGCAGAAGAGCCAATAGCTGAATTTGAGCCGGAGTACGTAGATGAATTGGTAGACAGAGTCCAGGGGTTGGAAATGGCTACTCCTGTTTATCATACAAAGACGGTTATGAGATGGAGAAGAGCAAGAGGAAAGGTAGATATAATAGGTGTAGATAATGAGTATCCACAAATAAGAGACCATAAACTATTAACTGGACATTTTTTTACTAGTTTACATGTGAAGCAGAGATCACCAGTAGCAGTGTTAGGTTATAATATGGCAGTAGGACTTTTAGGTGGCCGAAGTCCTGTTGGACATACAATGACATTAAATGGTCAGTCATTTAGAATAATAGGTGTACTTGATAAAAAAGGAGCAGGTAATGGTGAAGGGATAGATGATAAAATAATTATCCCTTATACAGCAGCTTTGAAATTTGATGGACAAAAAACTGTAGATGAAATTTGGGCAAAAGCTGGTTCTGCAAATGAAGCAGATTTAGCTGTGGTTCAACTTGGTAGGATTTTTAGACGTAAGCTTGGATTAGACCAAAGCGCTCCAACACCAGTTGCGCCAGAAGAAAAAGAAACAAATTCAGAGGTGAATTCTAGTACTTCTCAGCAGGTAAAATCAGAAGTACATGAGTCAGAGCCAGTAATACCAGGTAGTGGAGAAGATGTAATAACTATAACTAGTTTAAACCAATTAGTACAAGAAGCAGATAAAGCAAATAGAGTTATGACTCTTTTATTAGGGGGGATTGCAGCAGTTTCTTTATTAGTTGGTGGACTAGGGATTATGAATATAATGCTTGTAGCAGTAACTGAAAGAACTGAGGAAATAGGAGTAAGAAGAGCACTAGGAGCAAAACAAGGTGATTTATTGTTACAATTTATTTTAGAAGCACTTTATGTAAGTATAATTGGTACAATTGCTGGGATAGCTTTAGGTGTATGGGGATTAAATTTATTCGAAGGTTATGGATTTGAGACAGCTGTAAGTATCAAAGCGATAAAAGTAGCTTCAGTAGTTGCACTGTCTTCTGGATTACTCTTTGGTGTATATCCCGCATTATCAGCTTCATCTTTACCACCAGTAGAGGCATTAAGACGACAATAAATTAATGAAATATAAATTTATTAAGTGGCGAATTATTTCGCCACTTTTTATTAAGTCTTTTTTAAGGTATAATTGTATTGTAATAATATTTAAATTTAACTAAAATTATAAAGTTTCAGGGGAGTGAAACTGTTGGAATTTTTGATTAAGATTAATGAATTAAGTAAGACTTATCTTAATATACCTGCTCAGTCAATAGGGATAGCTTTAGGAATATTTTTATTCTTTACTATTTTGAGAAGAATATTTTCTAAATACATAATAAAGCTTATATCTTTATTTACAAGTAAAACAAAGTCTCAAGTGGATGATGATATATTAAGAGCTTTTCAAAGACCTCTTGCGAGCTTTATTGCTATATTAGGTATATATTTAGCACTTATGTATTTACCATTAAGTCAGGCAGCTAATATTACAATAACTAAATTTTTTAGAGCTTACATAATAATAATGATAGCATGGGGATTGTACAATTTAGAAGGAACATATATAATATTGCACGAAAAAATGCAATCAAAGTTTAATTTTAAATCAAATAAAATATTAAAACCCTTTTTAACTAAGGCATTAAGGTTTATAACAATAGCAATAGCCATTGGAATTGTAGCACAAGAATTTGATTATGATGTTAGCGGTTTTGTAGCGGGTTTAGGATTAGGAGGATTAGCTGTTGCTATGGCAGCTAAGGATACTTTAGCAAATGTGTTTGGTGGTATAGTTATAATAATGGACAAACCTTTTGATATTGGAGATTGGATAAAGTCTGGTGATACAGAAGGGGTAGTAGAGGATATAAACTTTAGGAGTACAAAAATTAGAACATTTTCTAAAGCTTTAGTCACAGTACCAAATTCTAAGTTAGTAGATACTCCTATTTTTAACTACTCTAGAAGGGGAATAAGGCGTATTACATTTAAATTAGGTGTAACATATAATACTCCGAAGGAGAAATTAAAAGGTTGTATATATGAAATAGAACGTATGTTAAATGAACATCCTCAAGTTGATAAAGAAACAATATTTGTTAAATTTGATGAATTTAATGATAGTAGTCTTGATATATTTTTATACTTTTTTACTAATACATCTAATTGGGAGCAATATTTAAATATTAAACAAGATATTAATTTTAAAATAATGGATATATTAGAAAAAGAAGGAGTAAGTGTAGCGTTTCCAAGTAATAGCATATATTTTGAAAACAATTTAACAGTTGATAATAAACAATAGAAGCCGAGATTTAAACTCGGCTTTTTTTAATCATCACCACGGGAATGAGCAATTCTTGAACATGCTGCTGCAATTATACCACATACTAAATCATCTAAGAAAGTATTTACTTTATCTGAGTTTTTACCGGTTTTGTCTAACTTACCTATAATTCCTAACTTTATTTTGTCTAAATATCCAAAATTGGTAAAGCCAATAGAACCATATATATTAGTTATGCTAAGGGCTAGAACTTCATCTATACCATATAACGATGCATCTTTTTGAATTATGGAAAGTAAGGGTTCTTCAATAAGATTTTGCTCTGCTAGTTTATCTAATTGTATACCTGTTAGTATTGCATTCTGGACTTCTCTTTTATTCAATACTCTATGTATATTAAAAATTGCTTCTTCGATTGTTACATCTAAATAAGGTTTTTGAAGTTCATATACAAGTTCAGCCATCGCTTCGATAGTTACTCCTCTTTCCTGAAGCATTTTAACAATAGTGTCTTTCATATTTTACCTCCTAAAATTCAACAGTATATTTAAATCATATAATTTCTATACAATAATTTGATACAATTAATATATGTTATAATAGCTATAAAAATCACAAAAAATTTATATTAATAAAATGGGGAGGTTATACAGTGGGGAGTTTATTGTTCTATAATGGAAATATATTAACTATGAATGAAAAGTGTAATGATGAAATAGAGGCAGTAGTAGTAAAAGAAGATAAAATAATATATACAGGTAATTATAAAGAAAGTTTAAAATATACAAATCATGATACTTTAAACATTGATTTGAAAGGAAGAACTTTATTACCAGGATTTAATGATAGCCATATGCATTTAATTAGCTATGGTCTTTCTAAATATAAAGTGAAATTAAATGAAGTAAATAGTATAAAAGAGTTACAAGAGAAATTATTAGAGCATATGAAAAATGAAGAAGTAAAGATATTTAAAGATTGGGTAGTAGGAAGTGGATGGAATCATGAAAATTTTATAGAAAAAAGATTACCTACAAAAGAGGATTTAGACAAAGTTATAAGTGATAGACCTATGTTTTTGTCAAGAGCTTGCTATCATATGTGTGTAGTAAATTCAAAGGCACTAGAATTAGCAGGTATATCTAAAGATACAAAAGACCCTGAAGGAGGGAAAATAGATAGAGACCCAATAACAGGAGAACCAACGGGAATATTAAGAGAGAATGCTATTTATCTTGTATATGATTTAATACCATTTACTAATGATATACAAGAAATTAAAAAGATAATTATAGAAAGTATTAAAGATGCCAATAAAGTAGGTATTACATCTATTCAAACAGACGATTTTTCCCATTTAAAATCTTATGATAAAATTATAGAAGCTTATAAGCAACTACGAAACCAGAATAAATTAAATGCAAGAATAAATCTTCAAATGCTACTTAAAGATAAAAAAATGCTAGAAAAATTTTTAAAATTGGGGATTAAAACAGGTGATGGAGATAAATGGGTTAGGTTTGGACCATTAAAATTATTGGCTGACGGGTCTTTAGGTTCCAGAACAGCAGCTTTAGAAGAACCTTATAGTGATGACAATACTACTAACGGAGTATTAATTTATAGTGATGAAGAATTAAAAGAAATAATAGAGATTGCTTATACTAATGGACTTCAAATTGCAGTACATGCAATTGGAGATAGATGTATGAACCAAGTTTTAACTATATATGAAAGTATATATAAAAAGTATCCTAAAAAGGATCCGAGGTTTAGAATTATACATTCTCAAATTTGTTCTGAAAAAATATTAAAGAAGATGAGAAAGTTAAATGTAATAGCTGATGTACAGCCTATATTTATAAAAACAGATATGTATATGGCAGAAGAAAGAATAGGAACAGAGAGAATGAAATGGAGTTATTGTTGGTACCAAATGTTAAATAAAGGGATAATATTATCTGGGGGTTCTGATTCACCAGTAGAGCCATTTAACCCACTTTTAGGTATATATTCTGCTGTTACAAGACAGGATTTACATGGCAAACCTAAAGGTGGTTGGTATGCAGAAGAGAAAGTTAAGTTACAGGAAGCTTTAAAAATATTTACTAAAAATAGTGCTTATTGTACCTATGAAGAGGATATTAAAGGAATGATTAAAGAAGGTATGTTAGCGGATATGGTGGTATTATCTGATGATATTACAAAGATATCACAATCAGCAATTAAGGACCTAAAAGTAGATATGACAATTGTTAATGGAAATATAGTGTACACTAGAAAAAATGGAGTTAGGGGTTAAACCTTAACTCCTATTTTTTGTATTACTAAATTGTACCCAGCTTCGATACATTCTTCAATCTTGTTTATATTTGTTCCTCCACCTTGAACACGATGATATTTTCCACCACCTCTAGCATTAATTATGTCTTTTATAGAATCAAATATTTCTAATAGATTTATATTTATATTTTCAGAGCAGCCTAATACTATATGACATTTATTTTTTTCTACAGTACCTAAAATTAAGATAATATTTTCATTATTTAAAAGATTACTAGCTATGTAATTTAAATCTTTCATATTAATATCATTTAATATATTTTTTACTATTTTAATATTTTTATATGTATAAGAATTATGTAAGAGCTCCTTGTATTTATAATCAAGTAAATCTTTTTTTATATCTTTAATTTGTTTTATTAATTCTTTATTTTCATCATAAATTCGCTTAACTGTATTTAAACAGTTAGAATCTTTTACAGAAAGTAGTTTTGAAATATTATTTATTTGAGAATTTTTACATTTAAAATCCTCTAATGCTCTATTTCCACATACAAATTCAATTCTAGTATTGCCTTTGTACCTTTCCCATTTTCTAATTTTTATTAGTCCTACTTCACCAGTACTTCTACAATGAGTGCCACCACAAGGAGAATAATCTATATTTTCAATTTCTACTATTCTTATATTATCAGCTACAGAAGGACTTTTACGCAAAGGCAAGTTGTCTATATCTTGTCGTGTAATAAAATATTGTTTTACTTTAAAATTAGAAAATATAATTTCATTAGCAAATCGTTCTACTTTTTCAATTTCTTCATGTGATATCTTCGGTAGAGCAACATCTATATAAACGTAATCTTTACTTAAATGAAAGCTTAAAGTTTCTGCATTAAGAAGTTTCGAAAATGATGCGGATAAAATGTGTTGACCTGTATGTTGTTGCATATGGTCAAACCTTGTATTCCAATCGATTTTTAAGCGTATTACATCTTTTATATCATTTTCAATGACATGTACAATTTCATTATTATCTTTAAAAACATCTAAAACTTCAACATCGGCTATAGTTCCTTTATCTCTAGGTTGTCCTCCAGCCATATGAGGATAAAAAATAGTTCTATTTAAAGTAACATAAAATTTACTATTTGAATATTCTTTTTTTATTACTTTAGCATCTATTTCTCTTAGGTAAGGATTTTCTAGATATATCTTATCCGTCATATTACCACCTCTTATTCAAATTTTAGCTTATGTTTTTTAGCGAGAGAAACTATTCTAGATTGAAATTCATTCATGTATTTTCTAGATTCTTCAAGCAATTTGTTTACACTTTCAAGTTTTTCTCTATCTTTTTCCTTTAAACCTTGTTTAAGTGCTTTAAAAGCCTGAAGTTGCCTTTGTGCTCCTAGTTTATAATAGTTATGGGCTTGTTGTACTTCTTTTGTAACAGGGGCTATTTTAGTAAGATTATTATAGAAATTTTCATAGGTAGGGATTGTTTCATTTGTAAGGACTTCATAAAGTTCTTCGTATGTATAATTATCTTTAGAGACTATTTTTTTATAGTTATTAAGTGCTTGGGTTTCTAAAAACATGATACGTTCAAGTTCAACGTTAATATAGTTAAAGAGGTCATTCTTCACAGAGCTTGTACAAGCAGCAAATAAACAAATAATAATAAAAATAAAAACAAAAACTTTTTTCATAAATTCACCTCTTAAGCAGGGATTTTATATGCCTTTAAATAACTCAGATAGAATACGTTATAAATATGTAATAATGATTATATTGTTTAAAATATGATTTTATTGTGAAATGTGTATTACAGATAATTTATTTTCTTTTATATATTTAATTTTACCATTTTTATCTACTATTTTGTAGTATGGTTTAGATAATTGTAAAAGTGAATCTGCTAGTTGGTTAGATTTCTCTATTATACCTACTAATTCACCAGTAGATTTAAGTTTACCTTCATTTTGAATAAAATATTTATATTTATTGCTCCAATAATAACTAGTAGAAATGTTTTTAGTTTGTATAAGCTCAAAATTTTCTGGTATAGAATCATCAGAACTAAATCCTTCATATTTTTTCAATGTTTTATTTATATTCACAATAGGTAATTCATCTTCATTTACCATATAATCAATTAGATTTTTTTCAGTAATTTTAAACCATTTAGGATTTTCAATAGTTGGCGTGGTCCACTTTTCATAATAATAAGTTTCATAGTTTTTTGACAGTCTTAATACTTCTTTAAAAGACGTATTATTAATATTAGTGAAAATTTGAACATAATTATCTAAAAAAAAGGCTCCCAATCTTTCATCTAATATTTGCTCTACTATAAGAAAAGATTTATTAAGAGCTTCAGTGTTGAATATAGATATATTATCAATGTAAGTTAAATCTTCAATTTTAGTAACATAGGAATAATTACTGTTTGTTTTCTTATAAATTACAATAACACCAGTATCTTTTGATATATTTAAGGAAATAACTAAATCTTTTTTTTTGTTATTAATAATATCAAAAGGATATATGGACATTTCAATATATTCGATATAGTCTAACCAGTTTTCATAACCTATATCTTTTAGAATTATTCTTTTTATTTTATTTTC
>NZ_ARZA01000171.1 GCF_000387765.1 Caldisalinibacter kiritimatiensis | reverse complement strand
AATTATTGGATGATTAATTTTGAAAAAGAAAAATTGCCAACTATTACTTGACAGTAACTATTTTTTATGTAAATTGACAAATATTTATATTTGTGTTATTATTAAAGTAAGATAAAGACAGATTGAGCTCTGGAAACCTTCGAGGCCCAGGGCCTTATTTTTATTTTATATGATTATACAATAGATAAATAAACTTTTTTGACATATTGTGTTTAAACTCTGGTGTTTTTGGCATCAGAGTTTTTAATTTGTTGTAAAAATATAGTAAATATGTTACTATAATATTTGGAAAAGTACAGGAGAGTGATTTTCATGGCAGACAAATTTTTTAAAACACACAACCAACAACTCAAAATTTTATGACGAAGAGGGTTACAGGTGCCATATACAGGTACCCCTAAAAGAATACTAGAAAATATAAATTATTATAATCTTATTAACGGATATAAAGAATTATTTATTTTAACACCTGGTACTGCTACCAGTGAAGAGAAATATAAGCGGGGAGCTAAATTTTCAGAAATTTACGCTCTATATAAAAAATTTGATAGAGAACTTAGAATGATATTTTTAAAAAGAATTTTAATAGTAGAAAATCAAATAAAATCGCAAATAGCATATGAATTTTCAAAAAAATATGGACATGATAATTATTTGAAAACATCTAATTTTGATTTAACTCGAGGGGATACTAAACAACTAAAAAAAATTGTTAATTTAATAAAGACAGTACAATCTGATATTGCAAGACAAGTGGACAAGCATGGTGCAATAAATCATTATATGTCTGAATATGGTTATATTCCTTTATGGGTTTTAGTAAATATTTTATCTTTAGGAACAATTAGCTATTTTTATAGCTGTATGAAACAAACGGATCGTCAAAATATATCGAGAATATATAGAATATCTGATGCTGATTTGAGAAGTATACTTGGCATATTAACTCTTTGTAGAAATAAATGTGCACATGATGAGAGATTATATGATTTTAGAAGTCATATATATATAAGAACAAATTCTATACATAGGAGTCTATCTATACCAATGATGTATGGTAGACCAAAGTGTGGAAACAAAGATTTATTTGCTGTACTAATAACATTAAAAATACTTCTTAAGAATAAAGAATTTAAGGAAATGGTGTCTGAAATAAAAAAAGCACTCAACAAATTATCAAAAGAGCTATTTGTAATAAGTATTGATGATGTACTATATAAAATGGGATTTGCAAGAAATTGGGAAGATATAGAGTTGATATAATTTTAAGTAAAATGATGCCAAAACTTGAGTATTAGCTTTGTTACGTTTTTATGTCGTGACTTCCAGTGGCTTAAAAAGTCTGGAGAACGACGATATTTTATTTTTTAATTTAAAATTTTAGAGAGAGTATATGGAAAAAGCAGATAGATTAATCTGTCTGCTTACATTTTAAGGTAAGTATTAGAAACTAAAGTAGCATTTATGAAGATATAGCTTCTGCTATGTCGTGTGTCACCATTATTGCAGTTTTTCCTTCTTTTTTTAG
>NZ_ARZA01000170.1 GCF_000387765.1 Caldisalinibacter kiritimatiensis | reverse complement strand
AATGAAATTAAGGTTTTAGAAAATGAGATAGATTATTTGGTGTATGATTTATTTAATCTTACTGAATTAGAAATAGCGGAAATAGAAAAAGAAATGAGAACATAATCCCTACTGGTAAGTAGTATACAGCATGTCATTTAAATATTAAAATTTGTTTTATAGGTATATAGTTTTAAGCAGAAGTTTCGCATCTAAAAGATTTTAATGGGCGCTAGCCCTCAAGAATAGATTGTT
>NZ_ARZA01000169.1 GCF_000387765.1 Caldisalinibacter kiritimatiensis | reverse complement strand
TATTGGGTTTTGTACATAGTTATTTTTGCATTTTTGTACATTTCTATTTTAGCATTTATATTCTGACTCAAGATTGCAAACTGCTATAGCCATCAGTTACTAGCCTACCTATAAGGAATTGAAACTGCCGACATATATAATACCGACCATGAATTAATTATCAGTTATTAGATTACCTATAAGGAACAAGAAATACAATTGTAAATTTTAAATTGTGGATTATAAATTAAGAATGAAAGAAATAAGCATAGTTAAATAATAATAGAAAGACAGTAGAGGGGTAGTAATTAATTTAACATTTAGAATTAAGAATTCAAATGCAGGTAACTGAATACCTATATTGTACTAAAATTAAAGGAGAGATAATATGAAGTTATGGGAATATGTAGGTAAAAAAATTAAAGTAACTTGTATACAAGGTGAGATAATTCAAGGTAAGTGTGATAGATATACTCAAGCATTAGACAATGAACCTGAAATAGCAAGCATATCAATAGACTCTGGTGAAATTGATTATGAAATATATGAAAATGAAATATCTAAAATTGAAATCGTCCAATAAATAGCACCTACTGAAAAATAATGGTTAGCGATATTATTATATTGTAAAAGGGATGATGCCATTGACAGAGCGTGAAAAACAAATACTAGACTTAATAAAATTAGATAGGCTATACTAAATAGGACAAATAAATTCCGAACAATGATATAACTATAGATAGACTTATTATGAAAGGTGGTAATTAGAATTAGTTTAAATAAACTAAGAAAAAGAGATTATATAATAAGTTTCTTTGTTTTATTAATATTATTAACAATACAACTTATGGAGCCAGAGTTAGTAGATATTTTGAAAGCAATAATTGCTACATTAGTATCTTCATTAATAATTGGTACTATCACCAATCTATTATTAAAAAAAACTAAATAGAACTAATAATAAATAGAATAAAATGGCCTATTATTGAAATGCACCCCATATGTCAGACATGAGTCTAATATTTGGGAGTGCATTTTATTATAGCTGGTTTTGTTATTTGACAAAACAGGTATATTTTCCATAAGCTTTTTCTTTATTTTATAGAAACTCTCAAAGAAAGATGTAGTTTTTTTATACTTTCAATCCCGTTTAGGATAATATCGTCAACATCCAGCCCCCCTAAACAAGTAATAAATTGTATAAATTCCATACCTAAGATAATTACCAATGATACTGCATGTCTCAAGTAGAAATTAATTGATGAATTTATTGTTCGAAAGGACATTAGTTATATATTTCAATACCCATCATTACATTGTGCGATGGTACTTTGTATCCTTTCTATAATAGCTCCAATATTTTCCTATAACTTAAATACCACTAGGTTTATTAGACACACTATGTTAAGTATAAGAATATGTTTTATTTTAATTAATTTTTTATATTTTTTCCTCTATATACAATTGAAGTTATTATAATGCTATAACAACTATTACTTATAAAATAGGAAATAAGACCTAATTATTCATAATTTTTAAAATAGTGGTTTGAAAATATAACCATAAATGGTATCATTAAGATAACAAGAGTGAAATACAACATAAAATCATTCACACAAATTAAGATTTAGATAATAAAAAGTTTAATTATTATTTTTACTATATTGAAAGGGGGTGACAACATGGTATATGCAAGACCACCGAATAAAAAAAGCCCATTAAATTAAATGAAATAAAATTGTCAATATGAATATCAAAGCTAATTTAAATTTATGATAATATGTATATAAATAAGGAGGTTTTACTATGAAAAAATTTTTATCACTCATACTCTCTTTTGTAATGCTCTTTACACTCTCAATCTCCGCATTCGCTGCAGAACCTCAAATGACCGTGGATGAAGCAAGAGAATATCTCCAATCCTATTATGTAACCAAAGAAAATTCTGTTGGGAAAGAATACTCTATACAGTACATCTTTAACTCTGACGAGGATTTGGAAAAGGCAGCGATTTACCTTTCAGAAAACGGCCTTTCCGCTTTTAATGCCACCGTTGATACTGCAATCGAAGAAGTTGTAAGTAAAGAACCAAAATCTCCTCAAACTCGTTCCACCACTCCCACAACCGGTTATGCAACTGTTTCCGGCGATGGTAACCATTATGTCAGCTCAGAGGCTTATGGTTTAGCCAGTTTCGATTCCCTCGGCACAGTAGAATATCTAGTAGAACTTGGGTATAGTGTAACCGTATCAAACGGTGTATTTACTGATCTCACCAGCATTTCTTTTGATATTCCTTACATTTCCGCTGCTGGCAGTTGGGGAAATACCCGTTTTCCATCTTATTGCACAGATACCAGTGCTGGTGTAACTGCTAATTACGATATTACAAAGAGCGTTGAAATTGGAGTAGGTGATTTTTCTTTCGTTATCAAAACAGAAACAGATAACGAGATATTCGCTCTTTTAACCAGCATTGCCTAAAATAAAAACAACAGCACCGTAAAATCACGGTGCTGTTGTTTTTTTCACATAATGTATAATACATGAACCAATAGTCATCACAAACAATATTATAACCAAACTTCTTAGCGGAAAAATATAATCAGAAAAATACGAAAAATCAAAAAATGCAAATGGTAGCACACATACTAATGCAAGAACAATCTGTGAAAAAAAATAAATAAAAATTCTTTTGAGCGATACTCTATAACCATTTTTCATGCCAAAATAAATCAATAAAATCTGCCCGAGTATGTATATCACACTACAAACTGAATATATCATTTCAGCTAATCTACGGAAAAACAGCCTGCGTTCAATTAGCGATTCACTCATTGAAATCTCTATTGGATTAAGGTTTTTATTAGCCAAAAAGAAAATAACAGCATAACACAATAATCCGAAAACTAAGAAACCATCAATCATACAAATTATATTTCTCTGTTTTTTGCTCATAGCGTCCTCCTTGTCTTTATTCTCTTGCAACCACTCCACTACTTTCTAAAAATCCGGCTCACCCCTCCGGCTCTGGCGGCGGTGTCAGCTCCGGTTCTCCAACGCAGCAGCACACCCCCAGTCCTCAACGCCCCCTTTGAAAAGGGTGCGTGCCGGACGGCTTCCCCCTAAACTTTCTTCGCTCGTCGCTGGGCAGAGGGGCAGGAAATATCCTGCCCCTTGTTGTTCTTGTCTAGGAAAGTTAATTTTTTTTATAAACGTCAATATTTTTTTGTACAAAAGTGCAAATATTTTCATGTACAATTAATTATCTTTTTGGCCGACCTT
>NZ_ARZA01000168.1 GCF_000387765.1 Caldisalinibacter kiritimatiensis | reverse complement strand
AAAATAATAACAATATTATAGAAATTGAGAGTAAAAAAAATGAAAGCTATGAATTAAGTCTAAAAAATTCAATTGACTTATTAAGTAAGAAAAAAGGAACTGCTAAGCTAGAATTTAAGTTATTAGGGATAATTCCTGTTAAAGACATTGAAGTTAATGTAATAGATAAAATATATTTAGTGCCTGGTGGGCAAGCTGTGGGTGTAAAATTAAATACAAAAGGAGTTTTAGTAATAGCTTTATCAGATATTATATCTAAAGATGGAGAGAAATGTAGTCCAGCCAAGAATGCAGGAATAAGAATAGGTGATTCTATAATTGAAATAAACAATATAAAAATTAAAAACTCAGAACAAATCACCCAAATATTAAATAAAACCAAAAATGAAAAAATAGAAATTAAAATTATTAGAAACAATAAAGAATTCACAACATTAGTAAAGCCAATTAAATCTAAGCAAGATAACTGTTATAGATTAGGACTATGGGTAAGAGATAAAACTGCTGGGATAGGAACATTGACTTTTTTTCACCCTGAAACAAGAAAATTTGGAGCTCTTGGTCATGGTATAACAGATATAGATACAGGCTCATTAATGCCTTCAGAAGATGGAGAAATAATGAAAGCAAAAATTTCATCAATACAAGAAGGTAAAAAAGGTTCACCAGGAGAAATAGTCGGAATATTTTTTGATTCAGACAAAGCTATAGGTAAAATTGAAAGAAACACTAAATATGGTATATATGGTACAGCATATAATTTAATTAAGAATGAAGAGATTAACAAGTTAATACCGGTTGGATTAAAAAATGAAATACATGAAGGAAAAGCTTATATATTATCTACTATAGATAATGAAGGTATTAAAAAATATGAAATAAATATAGATAAGGTGCAAGTTCAAAATAAACCCAGTCAAAAAAGTATGATTATACAGGTTGTAGATAAAGAATTGCTCAGTAAGACTGGTGGTATAATACAGGGAATGAGTGGAAGTCCTATTATACAAGACGGAAAAATTATTGGTGCTGTAACTCATGTGTTTATTAACGACCCTAAAAAAGGCTATGGCTTATATATAGAATGGATGTTAAAAGAAGCAGGAATCTTACAAAATAGTGACAAAAAATTTGCTTTAGTTGAATAATAGTTCAAGATATGGAGTCAATCCGTATCTTTTTTTTAGTAATATAGCAATTTATCTTTTTTTAGAAAAAATTTTAGAAAAATAAACTTTATTTAGGAATAAAAGAAGGAAAAATATAAGCTATGTCGAATAAGTACTTTAGAGTTATTAACTAAATAATGTTCAGGGGGGTAAAAAAGTGGAAAATAAAAAGATTAATGTATTAATCGCAGATGACAACAAAGATTTTTGTAGCATTTTAAAAGAATATTTGACTATTCAAGATGATGTTGAAGTAGTTGGCATTGCAAAGGATGGAAATGAGGCAGTTGAATTAGTAGAAAAGCATTTACCAGATGTATTAGTATTAGATATTATTATGCCTCACTTAGATGGTTTAGGAGTACTTGAAAAGTTGAATACAATGGAATTAGATAAGTTTCCTAAAATTATTGTATTATCAGCTGTAGGACAAGATAAAATTACTCAAAGGGCTATTAAATTAGGTGCGGATTATTATGTTGTTAAACCTTTTGATTTTGAAGTATTTATTAAAAGAATTAGACAACTAACAGGAAGTGCACCGGCTATAGTTGAAAGAAGACAAAAAAATAAAACTAATCATAAATTAGTAAATAACAATGAGAGTTTAGAAGCTAAAATTACTAATATAATTCATGAGATTGGAGTGCCTGCTCATATAAAAGGATATTTATATTTAAGAGAAGCAATTAGCATGGTTATTGAAGATATTAGTTTATTAAGTGCTGTTACAAAACAATTATATCCTAATATCGCTAAAAAATTCAATACGACACCAAGTAGGGTAGAAAGAGCTATAAGACATGCAATAGAAGTTGCATGGAGTAGAGGAAAAGTAGATACCATCAATAATTTATTTGGTTATACTGTACATACTGATAAAGGTAAACCGACTAATAGTGAGTTTATAGCAATGGTAGCAGATAAATTGAGATTAGAAGAAAAGATATCGTAAATAGATTTATTAACAACTCCTAATAAAAGGGGTTGTTTTTTTAGTAATTATTATCATATTTAATGTTATCATAAATGATAAAATAAATTAATGTATTTTTTCTAATTTATTTCAAATAATAAATTTAGTAAATTGTTGGAGGTTTTCAATGAAAATAATAGGAATAGTAAAAAAAGACAAAAAAACTAAAAACTTAATACATAGATTAAATAATGGTGATATTGCATTAGTACAACATAAAGATATAGATGAAATAGCCGCACTTTCTTTAATTGAAGCTAATGTTAAATGTGTAATTAATACAGAGAAAAGTATAAGTGGTAAGTATCCTAATCTTGGTCCCCTTCATCTAATTAATAATGGAATACCTATTTTTCAAACTAGTAAAGAGATATTTAATACAATTAAAGACAATAGTAAAATAAAAATAATTAAAAATTCGTTATTTATGGATGGAAAGTTTATTGCAAAATGTGAATTATTAGATAGAAATAAAATCAATCGCTTATTAAAAATAGCTTCTAACAATTTAGAAAACGAATTAGATAATTTTATCGAAAATACATTAGCTTATGCAAAAAAAGAAAAGGATTTAGTATTAGGTAATATTAAAATTCCGAAAATAAAAACTAATATAAAAAATAAACATGTGCTCATTGTAATAAGGGGCAAAGACTATAAAAAAGATTTAATAACAATACAAAACTATATAAATGAAATTAAACCAGTTTTAATAGGTGTTGATGGAGGAGGGGATACATTACTAGAATTTGGTTACATACCAGATATAGTAATAGGTGATATGGATAGTATTAGTGATAAATGCTTAAAGATAGCAAATGAAATAGTAGTCCATGCATACCCTGACGGTCGTTCCCCTGGTTATGAAAGAGTATCAAAGTTAGGACTAAATTCAATTGTTTTTAATTCACCTGGAACTAGTGAAGATATTGCATTATTATTAGCGTATTGTAACGATGCAGATTTGATAGTTGCTGTTGGTTCTCATTCCAATATGATAGATTTTTTAGAAAAGGGAAGAAAAGGAATGGCTAGCACATTTCTTGTTAGACTTAAAGTGGGTTCTAAACTAATTGATGCAAAAGGTGTTAATAAACTATATAAAAGTAATCTCAAGTTAAAATACTTATTTAGTATATGGGCAGCCGCATTAATACCAATATTTATTACGCTTGTTACTGCGAGTCCAATGAAAGACATAATTAGATTAATTAATATAAAATTAAAGTTGTTACTTGGCATTTAAAGGGGTGAAAAATTGATTATTAATATAAGATATTATGTGCTTACAATCACATCTATTTTTTTAGCTTTAGGTATAGGAATTATTATTGGCTTTATGTTTGATGCTCAAGAGATTATGGTTTCGCAAAAACAAGATATCGTAAATCAGCTTGAAGAAAAATTTGAATATTTGAAAGACGAAAATAACACCCTAAAATCTAACCTTAAGCAGGAACGAATCAAAAATAAAAAATATGAGAAAATTAGCGAAGATTTACTTCCACTAATGGCTAAAGGTAAACTAGATAAAATGAGTTACGCTGTTATAGATAATAATAATATTTATAAAAACTCGGAAATTTCAAATTTGCTTGAGCTATCTGGTGCTAATATTAAGTCAATTACGTTAATAGAAAAAAGAACATTAGATAACTTAGTGAACTTTATATATAAGTCCAGTGATACCCATGTTGATGTTTCTAGCTCTTTTGCAAAATTACTAGTAAATACTTTAAAAGATATGAACTATAATAATGAATTTTTTAGTTATTTATTAACAAACAATATTATTCATATTAAAGAAGAAAACACTAAACCGTTGGATTTTATTATTTTGACTGAAAATGTAAACTTGCAGTCAAAACATAAAATTAATAGTTTTAATGAAAGTATTATTGATTACTGTTCAAAACTAAAACTACCTATTATTTACGTGAAAAAAGATTCTACTGAAAATATAAATATAGATATCTATAAGAATGGTAAAATTGATACAATAAACAATATCAGCTCTTATATAGGTAAAATAACATTGTTATCATTTCTATATGAAGAAAGCTTAAAACAGTTGAATTAAAATTTAAGCCATTACATTATAAGGAGCCCAGAATGAATAGTAAAAGTAAAGTAGTATGTTTAATTCCTACATATAACGAAGAAAAAAATATAGAAAATACTATAAAACTCTTAAAAAAAGTAAAAGAAATAAATAAAATTACTGTAATTGATGATGGTTCAATTGATAATACTGCTAAAATTGTTTCTAAACTAGGTGTTAATTTAATCAAATTAAATAAAAATAAAGGTAAAGGATATGCATTAAAGACTGGAATGTTAGAAGAAGACTTTGATTATCTTGTTTTAGTTGATGGTGATTTAAAATGTACGATTAATGAATTGAAAAAATTGTTGTATCCAGTATTAAATAATCAAGCTGATGTAACTATTGCAAAATTCCCTAAGCCTAAATCTAAAGGTGGTATTGGCTTGGTTAAAAGTTTAGCTAAAATTGGAGTCTATATATTTACTAAGAAGAAACTTGATGCTTCTCTTTCAGGACAAAGAGTCTATAAGAGGGAAGTAATAGATAAAATTTCATACATACCGAATAATTTTGGAATAGATGTTGCTATGACTATTAATACATTGAGATGTGGATTTAATATTAAAGAAATTCCTGTTAATATGAAGCATAGAGAAACTAAGAGAAACATAAAGGGATTTTTACATAGAGGTAAACAATTTATAGATATTTTAAACACATTAGTAAAACTTTCTTTTAGAAGGTGAGGATATGCTTATTACAAACATAACTGCTTTGGGACTTGGCTTTTTTGGTACACTTGCTATTGCACCATTATTCTTAAAATTATTATACAAAAGTAATTGTTTGGCTACTAATTTTAAAAACGTAAGTATACCTATAGGTATGGGTATAGTTTTACTGTTTCTACAAACTTTAATTATTACTTTTTTATCTATAATAATGAATATTCAAAATTCTATATACTTACTTACTTATAATATTGGCTTATTATTAGTGGGATTAACTGGTTTTTTAGACGATGTAATTGGAAATACTTCCGTTAAGGGAGTTTATGGCCATTTTACATCTTTAATAGAAGGTGAATTAACCACAGGTAGTATAAAAGCTGTAATAACTATAATTTGTTCTTTTATACTTTCATATTTATTTTCTAATAGTATCACTCAGTTTTTTTTTAATGCCGTTATTATATCTTTATTTACAAACTTTATTAATCTATTTGATTTAAGACCTGGTAGGGCAACTAAAGTATTCTTTTTTATTAGTATAATAATGCTATTTACTAGTATTAATGGACAATTTCATTACTTTCTCTATTCTATTACAGGTATAGCATTAGCTTATTTCCCAATGGATATGAAAGGAAAATGTATGATGGGAGATGTAGGGTCTAATGTTCTAGGATTTACTTTAGGAGTATTTTGTGTATTAACACAATCAACTTTAATAAAATTATTCTATTTCACTTTTTTAGTTTTTGTACATATTATAACTGAATTTTACTCAATAACTA
>NZ_ARZA01000167.1 GCF_000387765.1 Caldisalinibacter kiritimatiensis | reverse complement strand
TCGTAAAACTCAAATAACCCCCACCTTGAACTAAAGGTGAGGGCTATGAAGAAACATTTCCTAGCTGTGTTTTCTTTTAATCAACACTACCGTCTCCACGTGCATGGTGGTTGGGTTTTAGATTAATAGAAAACACCTCATATGTTACCATATGAAGTGTATAAACCAGATAAATTTAGTGAATTTGTAAAGCTTGCTCCTTTTTGTTCTTATGTCTAAACCTAACCCCCGTTTTCTATAGATGACAAATAAAACGTCCCCTTGTCATATATATTCTGTGGTGCATTTTTCATCACCGAAAGATTTCAAATGTCGTAGCAACTGATCTGAATAAAACCAGTCAGACATTTTTGTTTCAACAACAATTTTAAAGCTTTCTTGTGTAATAGTAGCATCTGGGATACTTTTATTACTCTTTTCCTGAAGATTAAAAACAATCTCCGGTTCAAAGGCATCAGAAAAGAATTCTGATTTCAGAAAGCGAAAGAACTTATCTGAAGAGTATGAATAAAGCCTAGACAATAGTAGCATCGTATTTGCTGTTGCGACATTCTCTTTCGCATGATATCTTTGGAAATAATGAATCTTCATAACTATTTGTCTCCCCTCATTTTCTTTTCATAGGTTTTCGGGAAGTAATCCTTCCCAAGTAGCCAAACATACTGATCAATTTGCTTCAGGTTATATTTATCCAAGCCATAGAAAGCGCGAAAATTAATCAGTATATCTTTGAATTTAATATATTCTTTTAAATCGCCATCTTGGAAATCTGAGAATCCATCACGATTTCTAAAATATCTAAGCACCTCATCGACGTAGCTGTCATAAATCGGATAATCGAGTGGATTGTGATGGCTACAATACTTTGTGGCAAAGGAGTAAAAATTCTTCTCTGTATCGCCGATATTTACATACTGGATATCTCCAACAAAAGTAACATCTCCAGCTTTAAGCCTCGCATCAATATCCAAAGTACATATGTGCTTAGCCACCGGATAAATTGAGAAAATATTAGTACTATAAAAGTCGTTAAGCGCTGACGCCTTCAAAAGAACATCGATAATGTCCGTATTATTTGGACATAGCTCAAAGAACAGCTTATTAAGTGCATTCTCCTGCAGGCGATAGTTCTCAAGTGTATCCCACTTAGCAAGATAAAACTCAACCTGTTCAATTGATGGTTCAGGAACATTAACTTCAGTTTTTTTCTTATGTCTATATGCATGATTAGCAATATTCTCCTGCTTAGGCGTTGATGTTTCATTAGTTCCATCAGAAGCTAAGAATAAACGGAACCTTCTTAGATGAGACAAATAACTATTAACAAGTGAATTAACATTACCTGTCGAGTTCTCAGTAAGAGCCTTTATTAATGCCTCTTTCGCATCATTCTCAAAATCAGCCGAAGTTACCGTATTCCAAAACAGGTCTTTACTCCCTTTCCTCCAGAGGTAAAAGGTATCCACATAAGAAGTATTGATGGTTAACTTTGAAATGCTCTGGCTATGTAGGAATTCTCTATATAAGGCACGCAGCTCATCATACGACAGCGCTTTCATTTTACTTATATCCAATTTCGGCCTCCCCCTTTACAATTATGTTTATAGCTCGTTGCAGAACTCTACAACTCGCATAAATACTGCATTTTATTTATTTAAA
>NZ_ARZA01000166.1 GCF_000387765.1 Caldisalinibacter kiritimatiensis | reverse complement strand
AAAGGTAGAAAAAATGTTTATAGAATTATTATCGAAAAGCGAAAGGCGAACAGCGAATAGTCTAATTTTTTTCTAAGAGTTAGGAGCTGAGAACTGAATGAAAGGCTACTAACCACTAACAACGAACTACTAACTAACAAACCTACGAAGTCGACTTTGTTTCGTAAAATAATGTAAAATCTACATAAATTACATTTGATAAATTATAATAACACCTTTATAATATTAATAAAATGCAAAATTTATTAAAATGAATTAACAACATAACTAGAAGTTATGACATACAAATAATAAAATCTATTAATTATAATTAACAAACTAACTAACTCACTAGAAATGTTACAGTATATTAATAAATTATTAAAATTTTGTTAATTGCAAATTAAAACTAAATTAAGTATCATATAACTAAATCATTTAAAATTTTCTGATAATTGAAATGGAGTTAGTTAGAGATTCTAATTTTAAGAAAGTTTATACATGGCTAAACAGTTGAAATGTAGAAGAAAATTTCAATTTTAATATAAAAAATGAAAGGTAACTCTTGCAAAATTTCAGCTACTAAAGGAATTAGTGTGAAAGTAAAGCCTCTTTCCGATATCTAATAGTTAATAAGACTTGCATTTATATATATCCATTACCATTAGTCTATAAAATAAAGTTTATTAACAGAATGAAAATTGTTAAATTGTACAAGCGCTAGTCAAATGCTATTACATAGCTGAAAAATAGCCTGTATTAAAATCGAAATTTTGCGACAAATAAGTTAATTTAAAATATTTTATTTTTTGTAATAGACAAATTATGAGTATTTAGAAGGAGGGGATGGGACACAAATTTTTAAATATTTTTTTATCAGTTTAAATCACATACTTAAATTTATGGAGGTGTATATATGTTAAGGTATACTTTAAAAAGAACTGCGATTGCATTGTTAACAATTTGGGTCGTAGTTACGATTACTTTCTTTTTAATGCATGCAATACCAGGAGACCCATTTACAAATGAAAAGAAGATTCCACCAGAGATTATGGAAAACTTAAAACGTAAGTATGGATTAGATAAGCCTCTTATAGTTCAATACGGTAAGTACTTACAGAACCTGTTAAGAGGTGATTTAGGAGATTCAATGCACTTTAAAGCAAGGTCAGTTAATAAAATATTAGGTGAAAGTTTCCCTGTGTCGGCGAAACTAGGATTATTATCTGTAGGTTTAGGAGCCGTTCTAGGAATAACATTTGGAATTATAGCAGCGCTAAATAGAGCTAAATTTTTCGACTATTTTGTAATTATATTAGCAGTTATAGGTGTATCAGTTCCACAGTTCGTTTTTGGTTCATTATTCCAGTGGTTGTTTGGAGTTAAATTTCAATGGTTTCCAGTTGCTCAATGGGGAACACCTGCTCACTATGTGTTACCGGTGTGTGCTCTAGGATTCCGTATGATTGCTTATATAGCAAGGATGATGAGGACGAGTATGCTTGATGTACTAGGACAGGATTATGTGAAAACAGCAAGAGCAAAAGGACTTTCAAGAAATGTAGTTATATGGAAGCATACAATAAGAAACGCTATATTACCTATCGTTACTATTTTAGGGGTTGCAATTGCCGGAGTAGTAGTTGGTTCATTCGTAATAGAAAAGATATTTGCAGTTCCAGGAATGGGTAAACATCTTGTTCAAAGTATCCAACAAAATGACTACACTATGATTATGGGTACAACTGTTTTCTATGCAATAATATTAATTGTAATGATGTATTTAATTGACTTATTCTATGGAATAGTCGATCCAAGAATTAGATTAGACTAATTAGACTAAAGGGGGTAGTTAATTAATGGCTCAAGTTGAGTTGACTAAAGATAGCTTTGAAGTTGTTGGTAAAGATATAGAGGGTTCTGAAAAGATTGTTAGAGCCAGTTTAACTTACTGGCAGGATGCATGGAGAAGACTTAAGGAAAATAAACTTGCAATAGTTGCATTAGTAATATTAGCACTGATGGTTGCTATGGCATTTATTGGACCACATTTAACACCTTATGAATATGATTATCAAGATTATACTGTTATAAACAAAGCGCCAACTTCAGAACATTGGTTTGGTACAGATGCATTGGGAAGAGATATATTTACTCGTTGTTGGGAAGGTGCAAAAATTTCATTATTTATAGCTTTTGTTTCAACAATAATTAACGTTACTATTGGAGTTATATATGGTGGTATTTCAGGATATTTAGGCGGATATGTTGATATTGTTATGATGCGTATTATAGAAATTGTTTATTCAGTTCCAGTATTGTTATGGGTAATACTTTTAATGGTTGTTATGGGACCAGGTTTAAAAACTATAATTATTGCTATTTCGATAACAGGTTGGGGTGGTATGGCCCGTGTTGTAAGGGGTCAGGTACTTCAATTAAAACAGATGGAATTTGTTTTAGCGGCTAAAACTTTAGGTGCTGATACATCAAGAATTATTACTAGACACTTAATTCCAAATACAATGGGACCAATTATTATAAACCTAACATTCCAAGTACCTTCAGCGGTGTTTACAGAAGCATTCCTTAGTTACTTGGGATTAGGTATTCAGCCTCCACTTGCAAGTTGGGGTTCATTAGCACAGGAAGGTACATTGATGCTATTAATTCATCCGTATCAATTATTCTATCCAGCGTTACTTATAAGTATAACTATGCTAGCGTTTAATGTTTTAGGTGACGGTTTAAGAGATGCGCTGGATCCAAAACTTAGAATGTAAAAAGGGGGGCTATAAAGTGGCGAATAATCAAGAAAATAAATTATTAGAAGTTGATAACCTGCAAGTATCATTTCATACTTATGCAGGTGAAGTTAAAGCGGTTAGAGGAGTATCTTTCCATGTAAATAGAGGGGAAGCATTAGCAATAGTTGGGGAGTCAGGATGTGGAAAGTCGGTAACAGCACAGACAATAATGAAGCTTATTCCGATGCCTCCTGGAAAAATAAAAAAAGGTAAAGTAGTTTTTGATGGTAAAGAGATTTCAAAATATACCGATAGACAGATGGAAAAGATAAGAGGTAAGGAAATAAGTATGATTTTCCAGGACCCAATGACATCACTTAACCCAACTATGAAAGTTGGAAAGCAGATTATGGAAGGGCTTATAAAGCATCAAAAAATGGATAAGCAAAAAGCTAAAGAAAGAGCGATAGAAATGTTAAGGCTTGTTGGTATACCTAATCCTGCTAAGCGTGCAGAACAGTATCCACATGAATTTAGTGGTGGTATGAGACAGAGAGCTATGATAGCTATAGCTTTAGCATGTAATCCAAAGCTTTTAATAGCAGATGAGCCTACAACTGCACTAGATGTTACAATTCAGGCTCAGATTATAGACCTTATGCAGGAGTTACAGCATAAGCTTAATACAGCAATTATAATCATTACCCATGACCTTGGTGTAGTTGCAGATATAGCTCAGAGAATAGCTGTTATGTATGCAGGAGTTGTTATAGAAAGTGGAACAGTTGATGATATATTCTATAGACCTCAACACCCTTATACATGGGGATTATTACAGTCTGTACCAAGACTTGATGTTAAAGAAGATAAAAGACTTGTACCAATAGAAGGTACACCACCTGACTTGATTGCACCACCAAAAGGATGCCCATTTGCAGCTAGATGTGATCATGCTATGAAAATTTGTAAAGAACAATTCCCTGAAAGAACAGAAATTGATGATAATCATTATGTACACTGTTGGTTACAACATAGCATGGCACCTAATGTGAAAAATCCTATTATCGAGGAAAGGGGATAAAAATGACAGAAGAAAGAAAAAATCTAATTGAAGTTAGAAATCTAAAAAAATATTTTGAGGTTGGTAGAGGTCAAGTATTAAAAGCTGTTGATGGGGTTAGTTTTTCTATTAAAGAAGGAGAAACATTAGGTTTAGTTGGAGAGTCAGGCTGTGGTAAGTCTACAACAGGTAGAACGATTGTTAGATTATATGATGCTACAGATGGAGAAGTAATTTTTGATGGAATGAATGTTCATAGTTTAAATAGACAAGAATTAAAGAGATATACAAGAAAAGCTCAAATGATATTCCAAGACCCATATGCGTCTCTTAACCCTAGAATGACAGTTACTGATATTATAGGTGAAGGTATAGACATACATGGATTATATAAAGGAAAAGAAAGACAGAAAAGAATATATGAGCTTCTTGAGTTAGTTGGATTAAGTAGAGAACATGCTAACAGATTCCCACATGAGTTTAGTGGTGGACAAAGACAGCGTATAGGTGTAGCGAGGGCTTTAGCAATAGAGCCTAAGTTTATAGTATGTGATGAGCCAATTTCAGCATTAGATGTGTCTATTCAAGCTCAGGTTGTAAACTTACTTCAAGACTTACAAGAAGAGTTTGGACTAACATATCTATTTATTGCCCATGACTTAAGTATGGTTAAGCATATATCAGATAGGATTGCTGTTATGTATTTAGGGGTATTGTAGAGCTTACAGAAAGTTATGAACTATATAAAAATCCATTGCATCCATATACACAAGCTCTACTTTCTGCAGTACCAATTCCAGACCCAGATATAGAAAAATCAAGAAAGAGAATTATGCTAGAAGGAGATGTACCAAGTCCTATTAATCCACCTTCAGGATGTAAATTCCAAGGAAGGTGTAGACATGTTAAAAAGATATGTAGAGAAAAAACACCTGAATTAAGAGAAGTAAAACCAGGACACTTTGTTGCTTGTCACATGGTTAAATAATAATAGTAATTAAGGCCGAAGTTTTAACTTCGGCCTTAATATTAAAAAATATTATGTTTATTGTAATTTAATTTTTGTACAAACATAAATATATTATAGATAACAAATTAATTATTAAATCCAAAAAAGAATCCAGTTATATCAATAGTTGCCATTTCATTGAAGATAATATCTTCTTGACAATATGTTAAAATTTCTTTATACTTTAATTAACGTCAATTAACAAATATTAATAAAATGAAAAAAGCAAAAATATAAAAAAGAATAAAAATTTTCAAAAAATAAAAGGAGTTTTTAAAATTTTGTAGAATAGTAAATTTGTATTATTTTTAAAGGGGGGATGTGAGCAGATAAAAAACTTTTTAAAACTTTTTTCATAAAATTTAGAACATTAAAGGGGGAAATTTTTAAATGAGAAAAAGCAAATGGTTGTTATTAGCTTTAGTATTTGTAATGGTATTTACTTTAGCATTATCAGGCTGTGCTAAAAATGAAGAGCCAGCTCCAAATGATGATAGTAATGTAACAGAAAATGATAATAACGAAGAAAATGCAAATGAAGAGCAAGATACTAGTGATGAGGGTGGAGAAAAATTAGCTGAAGAGCAAGTGCTTAGAGTAAACTGGGGTTCAGAACCACCTGATTTGGACCCTCAAACTACTACAGACCAAGTGTCATTCTGGATTATTAATGCTACATTAGAAGGTCTTGTAAGACTTAACCCAGATGGTACAGTAGGAAAAGGTCTTGCAAAAGATTGGGAAATAAGTGAAGATGGTTTAACTTATACATTCCATTTAAGAGATGCTAAATGGTCAGATGGAACACCAATAACAGCTCATGACTTTGAATTCTCTTGGAAGAGAGCTTTAAACCCAGAAACAGCTGCTCAATACGCATATCAGTTATACCATATCAAAAACGCAAAAGCTTATAACACTGGTGAAATAACTGACCCAAGTGAAGTTGGTATAACTGCAGTAGATGATAAAACTCTTAAAGTTGAGCTTGAAAGACCAGCTCCATTCTTCTTAAGTTTAACTTCATTCATCACTTACTTACCAGTTCAAGAAGCTGCTATAGAAAAATTTGGTGATGAATATGCTACAGATCCAGAAAAAATGGTGTATAGTGGACCATTCAAGATAGGTGAATGGCAACACGAACAAAAACTTGTATTAGTTAAAAATGAAAACTATTGGGATGCAGACGCTGTTAAGTTAGAAAGAATCGAAGGTTCTATGATTACAGACAATAATACAAGAGTTAACTTATATGAAACAGGACAGTTAGATATGACAGGAGTTCCTTCAGAATTCTTAGAAAAATATCAAAATACTCCTGAATATCAATCATTAGCTGAAGCTACAACTTGGTATTTACAATTTAACTGTGAAGACAAATACTTCAGCAATCTAAACATAAGAAAGGCATTTGCATACGCTACAAATTCAAAAGCATATGTTGACAATATCTTAGCTGACGGTTCATTAGTAGCAGAGGGATTAACTCCTCCATTATTACCAGGTAAAGATGGTAAAGAATTTGCTGAAAACCGTGGAGCTGTATTACCAAAATTCAACCCTGAAAAGGCTAAGGAACACTTTGAAAAAGGTCTAGAAGAATTAGGTATTACTAAAGAACAATTCGAAAGTGAAGTTACTTTAGTTTGTGGTGAAGGTACTTGGTGGAGTAGAACAGCACAAGCTGTACAACAGATGTGGAAGCAAAACTTAGGCGTAGAATTAGGTATTGAGCAAATGACATTTGCAATGCGTCTAAAGAGATATAACGATAAAGACTATCAAATCACTATAGCTGGTTGGGGCGGTGACTACAACGACCCAATGACATTCATGGACTTATTCGTTACTGGCGGAGGAAACAACGATGCTTACTTTAGTAACGAAGAATATGATAGATTAATAGAAATAGCTCAAACTGGTAGTGGTGACGAAAGAATAGATGCAATGGTGGACGCAGAGAAGATATTAGCAGAAGAATTACCAATCTTCCCAATGTTCCATCCAGCAAGAAACTTCGTACAAAGACCATATGTTAAGGGAGTAGCTAGATTCCCAGTTGGTTGTGACACTGAGTACAAGTGGGCTTATATCTTAGAACATTAAGAATAGTTAATTAAAGGCGGTCATATGACCGCCTTTAATATTTGTGAAAACAGTAATTTGAGAGCTGAGGATTAGAGCGTATATAAAGGCGTACATGATGATATAAGTGTTTTCGAGAAAAAACGGCTACTTTATGTTTTAAGTACGTTATCTTGTTCTATATTTTCTATAGTTAATTTCGTATAATCCTCTTTTTCTCTATAATATGGACAGTTACTTTTTATTGTTCCTGCAGATTTAGTTATATAAGTAAGAGTACAAATACCATCATTTTGATAAATACAGTTCTCTGAACAGTTTATGGTCAATTGAGTATAAGCACCTCCTATGATTTGAGATTATTAATATTATTTTCCCCAGTAAGCTTTATATAATTAGAGAAAAGAATACAAAAAATTTACCATCTATCGTTCTTTTAGTGTTTTGACACATTATCTTGCACGTCAACTATCATAAATTTTAAGTTAAGATTAAATAGCTGACTAAAATTACTAACTACTAACAACGAACTACTAACTAACAAATCGACAAAGTCGACTTTGTTCTTACGAATAAATAATTAATGTCTCTGTAATAATATATGAGAGTTTAAGAAAAAGGAGATGATGAGTTGTTATTTCCTGATTACACAGAGACAAAAGTGGTTTATCATGTAGCACCTATTAATGACCTTGATAATATATTAAAAAAAGGCATAAGATATGATGATAAGTTTACATATGAATCAAAATACCTGAATTTCCATAAATATATTGATTCCTATAAACCTAATACTATTCCAAACTGGGTCATTAGAGAAAAAGCAATATTTGCTAGTTTGAATTTTGATAAAAATCACCAGTGGCATTCTCATAGCGTGATAATGGCTATAAACATAGACCCTAGTAAATGTTGGGTAGCCAATGAGAATCTTGCTAATGAGCTTTATGAACCCTTTATTCTTAAAGATGTACAAGGATTTGAGTGTGCGAAAAAATACATATATAATAGAGGTAAAAAGATACTACATAAATATTGGACTACATCCCTTAGTTTTATTGATAATTTAAAATATAGAAGGGATAAAGAAAAAGGATATGATGCAGAAGTTCTAGTATTTGATTATATTCCACCAGAACATATAAATATACTAGCAATAGTATCAGATCACAAGATTATGACTATGAAGGAATGGAAAAGGTTTTTTTGTGATAGGAGGTAAGGGAATGGAAATAGGGAAGCTACCAAATGAGTTATTAGAAAAATTAGTTATATCAAGAATAAAAAACAAAAGAGAGGATGTAATAACTAGGGCTGGAGTTGGAGAAGATTGTGCAGTTATAGATTATGGAAAATATAGTTGTGTACTGTCTACAGACCCAATTACAGGTGCAACACATAATATAGGGAGATTAGCTGTTAATATTTCATGTAACGATGTTGCATCTAATGGAGCTGAACCTGTAGCAATACTTATGACGATTATGGCTCCACCATCAATTAAAGAGGATGATATCAAGGTAATAATGGATGATGCAGGACAAGCTTCCAAAGAATTAAATGTAGAAATAGTAGGAGGTCATACGGAAATAACAGATGCTGTAAATAGGACGATTATTACTACTACTGCAATAGGTAAACAGCTTAAGGTAAAAACATTAAAACCAGAAGAAGTAAAGGTTGGAGATAAAATTTTGTTAACTAAAATGGCTGGAATAGAGGGAACTAGTATTATAGCTAGTGAATTAGAAGAAACTTTAAGTACGGAAATCTCACAGGAATTATTAAAGCAAGCAAAAGGATTTATAAACGATATTAGTGTAGTTAAAGAAGGAATGATATGTGGAGAAATAGGAGTAAAATATATGCACGATATAACTGAAGGTGGTGTTCTCGGAGCAGTTTGGGAAGCATCAAAGGCTATAAAAAAAGGAGTGCTTATAAATAAGACTGATATACCAATAGCCGAGAGTACAAAGAAAATATGTGATTTTTATAATATTGACCCATTAAGATTAATTTCTAGTGGCAGTATGCTCATTGTTTGCGGTAATGAGAAAGTAGATATAATAAAGCAAGAACTGAGAAAAAATAGTATAGTTATTACTGTTATAGGAGAAGTAACTGAATCAGGTGTTTTTATGAAAGATGGAGATGAAATAGAAGAAATTGCTCCACCAGAAAGTGATGAGCTTTATAAGGTGATATAAGTAATTGAGAATTTATAAAAATAAAAAAACGTCCATACAAATAATAATTTGGAGAAAATCAAGTAGAGAAGTATTAGATAATGTACAAGGAGACGTAAGAGAAATTTAAAATTGCACTACTAGTACTAAATACCTAGTACCAAGTACCTAAAGCGGCATAAAGCCGCTTTTTATATTAAATTCATATTACAAAATTCTATATTTATTGACTCAATATTTCAAAAAATGATATATATAAATTGAGTGCTAAAAATCATAATGTTTTTTAAAAAAAGGGGGACATTCCATGCGAAAGATTGTAGCAATTATCTTAACAATTGTTTTATTGTTATCTATGGTACAAGGAGTATTTGCAGACAATGAAACTAAAGAACCTGAAAAGATTGAAGTAAGAGTTGATGGTAAGACAATAATGGTTAAAAAGATTAATGTATTAATAAATGGAGAACAAATGAAATCTGATGTCCCTGCTATGCTTTATGATTCGAGAACGTTAGTACCTGTGAGGTTTGTTACTGAATATTTAGGTGGAGAAGTTGGATGGGATGCTGAGAACTATCAAGTTTCTTTGGACATAGGAGATAAAAATATATTACTTACAATAGATAGTAGTAAAGTAATAATAGATGGAGAGGAAAAAAAATTACCTTACGATGTACCAGCAAAGATTATCAATGATAGAACAATGGTTCCGATAAGATTTGTAGCAGAAGAACTAGGCTGTGAAGTGAGTTGGGACCCAGAGACATGGACAGCTATAGTAGGTATGAAGGAAGAAGTTACTGACATAATAGTGGAAAAAAAAGAGAGTGTTTTACCTAAAGTAACAATAAAAACTACTGGAAAGGTAGAGTATGATGAGATATTATTAGAAGAGCCTTATAGGCTAGTTATTGATATACCTTATACTAAGCTCAATATATCTAATGAAGAGTTACTAGATTCAAAAGGAACTGTAAATATAAAGGTAGATGAGTATCCTATAAAAAACGTAAGAGCTTCACAGTTCTCTTATGAGCCTGATATTACCAGAATAGTTATAGATTTAGAGCAGTTTATAGGATATAAAATAGAGACGGAAGATAATGGCTTACAATTAAGTTTTGTTAATAAAGTAAAAGATATAGAACTTGAAGAAGTAGAAGATAGGGAAGGAATAGTTATATATAATACTAATTTGCCTGAGTACAACATAATGAGATTGTCTAATCCAGATAGAATTGTAGTTGACCTTATGACTTCACTTTTAGATAGTGAAAAACTTAAGTATGATATAGAAACTGATTATGTAAAAGGTATTAGAACATCTCAATTTGAATCAGATAATCTATATAATAGTGAAGATAAAATAGTTAGGGTAGTTTTAGATGTAAAAGAAAATGAAGAAAGACCTAATTTTATGACTGCTATTGAAGAGAATAAACTAATATTATATGTAGATGATAAAGATTTTGAACCAATAAATTATGAAAATGATGATATTTATAAGAGATTAACAATTAAACTAAATAAACCTACAACTTATAATGTTAATTATTCTGAAGAAAGTAAAGTTATGGAGATAAAAATGCTAAAGGATAATATAGATATAATGACAGGTATGCAGTTAATAAATGATGAGTATATAAACTATATATTAGTTGAAGAGCAGGGAGATTATAAGACTATTACCATTAAATATAATCAAAATATTACATATAAAATAGATTCTAAGGCTGAAGATGAAGAGATAGCTTTAAAATTTATGGGTAAAGATGAAAGATTTAAAGATAAGTTGATAATCATAGATGCAGGTCATGGAGGTAAGGACCCGGGTGCAACAGCTCCTACTTTCAAGGTTCTAGAGAAGGAATTGAACCTTAGAGTTGCAAAAGAATTAAATGAAAGACTTAAAGCAGCAGGTTTCAAAACTTTAATGATTAGAGAAACTGACAAATATATAGGTTTATATGAAAGAGCAGATATTGCTAATGAGAGTAATGGTGATTTATTCATAAGTATACATTTCAATGCACATCCAAATCAAGATATAAAAGGAATACAGACTTTTTATTGTCCTTCTTATGAGAGTACAGTAAAAAGTGAAGATAATTTCCCTGTAGCTAATGCTATACATCAAGAAGTTTTAAAAGCTTTAAATGCTAACGATATGGGAATAAGAAGAAGGCCTGAATTAGTTGTGGTTAGAGAAACTAAGATGGTAGCAGCACTTGTAGAGTTAGGATTCTTGACTAATCCTGAAGAAGAAAAGAAAATACTTACTGAGGAGTATCAAGAGAAAGCAGTTGAAGGGATGCTAAATGGTATAATTAGATATTTTGAAGAAGAAGTGTTTAATCACAATTAATATAATAATTTAATCATAGTCTCCCCCTATTATTAATATAATTTATAAAGCAAGTAATAGTAAGGGGGGTAAGTATATGTATAAGAAAATATTACTTATAGTATTAGTTTTTGCTTTAAGCTTAAGCTTTTACGGTTGTAAAGCAATTGATGTGATGAAAGGATTAGTATCAGAAGAAGAATCTGAAGTTGAAATAGTGAGAAGTGATGAAGAAGATATAGAAATTTCTAATGATGTAAACATGAGAGATACGGTATTGTATTTCCAAAATGAAAATGGCTATTTAGTTCCTGTAAAACGAGAAATACCTTGGGAAACAGGTATAGCAAAAGCTGCCCTTAGTAACATGATAGCTGACCCTGTTGTAACAGAAGATATTGCACAGATTGGACTTATGCCAATAATTCCTGCAGGAACTGAGATAATAGGCATGTCTATAAACGATGGATTATGCAAGGTAAACTTTACAAATGATATATTGAATTATCAATCTAAAAAAGAAGAAGAGAATATAGTAAAAGGTATAGTTTATACGTTAACTGAATTTCCAACAATAGATAAAGTGCAATTTATGTTTGAAGGACAAATTATTAATGAACTAGAATATGGAACTAAAGTAGCTCAACCTATAGAGAGAAAAGATATAAACTTATTAGATATAGGAGCTAATGGAGACTCTAGGATAGTTGTATATTATAAAGGAACAAGTAACGGTGAGTATGAATATTATGTACCGGTTACATTACCTATATCTGGTGACAACGTTAATGTATCTAAGGCGTTAAGAGAGTTATTTAATGGCCCACCTGAATTGACAGGACTATATACAGATATACCTTTAGGCGTAGAATTAAGTGACGTATCAGTAAGAGAAGGAGTTGCATACATAGATATAAACCTAGAGTCGAATGAAGCTATTTCAAGTCAAGTTCAGTTTGATATGATGAGTAAAAATATTGGGCTTACGCTTCAGCAGTTTAATGATATTGCAGGATATGAGATATTAATTGAGGGCAAGACATTAGAAGAAGCAGGGCTCGAATTCTTTGAGCCAGAGGGATTACCTGTATTTGCAAACGAATATTAATTTAAACTACCGGTCAACCGGTAGTTTTTTTATTTTTAGGCTAACAGCTACTTGCTACAAACAACTAACTAACAAATCGACGAAGTCGACTTTGTTCTTGCTTAAGAAAGTATATTTACAGTATATGCTATAATCAAGCTATATATCCAGGTTGAAA
>NZ_ARZA01000165.1 GCF_000387765.1 Caldisalinibacter kiritimatiensis | reverse complement strand
AAAATAGCGATTCATCTCCCTATTGAAATAGGGAGGATTCTCGCTTAATTATCCTAAAAATATGTTAATGCTTTCCAAATATACAACCTTAATTGGATATTATCAACTCATTTTTTTCATATGATTTTTCAAGCTAATTAACATAATAATGGCTAAAAATGTTTCTATTAAACCAGATATCATAAATAACTGAGTAACTGTAATTAAATTGTTTACTAATATAGCTCCTATTGAAATCGAAATTATCTTGGCAAAAGACGTACTTGAAAATCTAAACGCATAAACTTCTGAAATCCTTTCTGAAGGAACTTCTAACTGTATTAAATTTCTCATTGATACAAAAAATATTGAACCAGTAACTCCGAAAATCCCAAATGCTAAAAATGCCATTATGATGTTTTTACTATTACTAAGAATAATTAAAGCTATTCCATCAATAATCACAGAATAAAAAATCACCTTTAGATCCAACATAAATTTATCGAATTTAAGTAATATAAGACTTGCTATTGCCGACCCTACACCAATTGCAGAAATAAACATTCCGGATACAGAAATGTCTACTCCTAAATGTTCTTCGCCAAATACATACATAAATGGTGCCTGATTTTCTGTAAGAAATACAGTAATAATTAATATTAAAAACATATATTTAAGTTTATAATTTTGATTAATATAATGAAGTGTCTTTAATTTTTT
>NZ_ARZA01000164.1 GCF_000387765.1 Caldisalinibacter kiritimatiensis | reverse complement strand
CGCCGATAACTCACTGTGCACTCCTTGTGTACCTCGAGCTTCCAGCTCTACTTCTACAAGGCAGCCCAAATCTTTGGTTTTCTGCATTTTATTCGTGTTTATTGAGATTGTCAATCTTACTCACCTCCCTAATGTTCAGTCCTTCCTAGAGTATCTATAGCTACTCTAGTACTATGACCTCGGCTGACTTCTCATGATAAATCTTGTTTCAACCATGCTTTGAATTTCATCTCCACATGTCCATGAGACCTCCCCAGGTAAGAGCGCTTACTTTCGCATCATGTAACCGCCACATTTACTTAGTAAGTTTCGGGTAGTTATTGGACTTTAGTTTGTTTAGCAACCTTATCCACTTATCTAAGCCTCAAATGTGATTCGTGTACCTCGGTTCAATGCTTTGCCGCCGACTTCCTTCAGATTCCACCTCACG
>NZ_ARZA01000163.1 GCF_000387765.1 Caldisalinibacter kiritimatiensis | reverse complement strand
ATAGGTAATTGCGAAATTAAATAGCTGAAGGCTTAGATTACGAAAAAAATAGTTTAATAGTACAAGATTAGTAAAAATTGTTGAATCTACAGTTATTGGTTAAGTAGATTAGAAGAAAAAAGACATGACAAAAACAGCTACCAAAAGCTAGCTTAAGATAAGTAAAATATGTAAATTAAGGATTATGCTACTAGAGATTTAATTGCTCTTGGTCTTTTTACTTGATTTGATTTATACAAAATAATTAAAGCAATTAGTTGTGTAATCCCTGCTAAAAGAACATCAGATTTTATGCTTGTTGAATTTCTTAATTTGCTAGCTTTTAAGCACATTAGAGATTTTAATTGAGCGATAGCTCGTTCACAAACAGTTCTAATCTTGTATAGAGACTTCCATTTTTCAGAGTCTCTAGGTATTACAGAATTTAGACGATAGTTTTTATTGACACCAACTTGAATAATACGACCGCATTTAGAATCAGTACAGGGATTATCACAATTAAGGATATATTCTGTTTTACCATTAATTTTAGTTTTCTTAGATTTAGGACATAAATATTTGATTCTATCGGCACGTCCTTTTTCTCTAGTAATACCATCAAATTTCATTTCTAGAGAAGAGTTATAAGGACAAGTCGGAATACCATATTCATTAAATCCTGGCTTAGGTAAATTACTTGTATTGCGTGGATTGATGGGGATAATTGGAATCATATGTTTATCAGCATAAAGATACTTGTAATTATCATAAGCATCAAATCCACTATCACCAAGAAAATATTTATACGTAAAGTTAGGATGTAATGTAAAGTAGTTTTTTAAAACACTAATGAGAGTCTTTGAATCATATTTATCTTTAATCTTTGAAGGAGATTCACTATCTTCTTCAAGATTAAAATCATAAAAATCAATATGACGAACGATTCCAAGACCATTAGTTACAATATTTGACTTTTGATAGTAGCCAAAATGACCATTTAGATAAGTTAGTTTGATATCTGGATTAGAAGAAGCTTTTTTAGGCATTTGAGAATAAGCTAAATTGTGAGGATTAAAGTTATCGTCGTCATTTTGTTTAGCATATTGTTTGGCAGCCCTCAAAATAGATTCAAAAAACTTAGGATTATTTTCTTTAACATAGGCTTCAAAACCAGTAGTATCAGAAATTAGAATATTAGATAATTCAGAGTTTATTTTCTCACAGATAGGTTCAGTAATATCGACTAACTTGTGAAACATTTGGTTTATTTCGGTATAGAAATTAGTCTTAAATCTAGAAAATTGGGATTCATGAGGAACATTATTAAATCCACAGAAATCACGTAATTCTTCACTAAACTCAAGAAAAGTAATTAAGAGAGTTGTTTCAGGAATTGAGAATAGTTTTTGAAGAATTAAAGCACTAATCATAGATGATAAATGATAATCTCTAGAACGACCCATTTTAGAGTAATATGAATCATAGAAAGATTGAGGTATTAGTTCAGAAATATTAATAAACTCTTCAAAAAGTTTAATCAATTTAGGTTTATCTTTTTCGATTAATTTATCAAATTCATCAGTAAAGTTTGAGAAAGATAATTGATTTTTTAAAGCTTTCATAGGGTTTCTTCTCCTTTCTTATCTAGAAATTTGTGTAGTTGTATATATAAATAATTCTAGAAAAAGTGGGGGAAACCCTTTGTAATAAATTTAATAAAAACTCTAAATTTCAACACTTTTAGAGTTTTGCAATAAGCTAA
>NZ_ARZA01000162.1 GCF_000387765.1 Caldisalinibacter kiritimatiensis | reverse complement strand
CATTTTAGAGTATATCCAATCTTTGCTCTAACTTTTCATAATTCTTTTTACACTACCTTTCTTATTATTTATTTTTAGCCAATTATAGATTTAGTTGGCTTTCAATATTGTCCATCGTTGTCATTTATATAAAATCACATTACTAAGTAGATTCCCTAACTGTTAGTCTAGGCTTAATAAAAACTCTTTTGGTTATTTTATCATTGCTATTTATAAGTTTTACTAATATATCAATGCAATGTTGACCAAATTTTTTCTTAGGCTGGTCTATTGAAGATAAAGATGGGTATATGTAATCACATAATGGTATATTATCTATACCTAATACAGCCACATCTTTTGGTATTGTTAACCCCTTTTCTTTTATTGCTCTATACACTCCTAAAGCTCTTTCATCTCCTGATATAAAGAAAGCATCAGGTTTGTTAGTTTCTAAAACTTTTATTGCATTTTTATAAGCTGTTTCCATATTAGTTGTATCATATATTATCTGTGCCTGAACACATTCAACTTCATTACATGCATCTTCAAAGCCTCTAGTTCTCTCTTTATTAACTACAAATCCTTTATTTCCTAACATGAAACAAATCTTTTTATAACCCTTTTCTATTAAATGCTTTCCTCCTATATAACCAGCTTGATAATTATCTAAATCCACATAGCATGTATCATTATAATCCATATCTTTACCAACTATCACAAAAGGAATATCATTTTCTTTCAAATATTTAATTCTGATATCGTTTTCAATATTGTCAAAAATAATAGCTCCATCTGCCATTCCACTTTTTAATAAATAAAAACCATCTGTATCATCATCTAAAACTCCTACGCCAGAAGAAGGAGATATAATTGTTTTATATCCTTCTTTTTTAGCTTCTTTTATGATTTCCTGCACTATTTCATTATGCCATATACTCCAATATCCTCCACTATGTTTGTCTATAAAAACTATAATTGTATTCGTCTGCTTTTTTCTTAATCCTTTAGCTAAAAGATTAACCTGATATCCTTGCTCTTTTATAACCTTTAAAACCTTTTCTCTAGTTTCTTCTTTAACTGCATTACTGTTGTTTATAACTCTAGATACTGTTTTTATTGATACTCCTGCTATTTTAGCTATGTCAGTCATTGTAACTTTTTTCATGTTATGCTCCTCTCTTTTTGACAACGTTGTCATAACTAATTATAAAATAATTATTTCTATAATACAAGTACTTTTTTATAAATTATCAAAAAATTTTTTCACTGTTAAATGCTAGGGGCAAATAACTTTACTATTAAATAACTTAATAAAAACAAACTCACTCCTACTAATATAACTAAAAAGAAAAAATTGTGACTATATAGCATTAATTTAAACTCATCTTTTGCTCTTTCATGTGATTGATTTACTCCTGTAGTTGAAGTGTACTGATATCTGAAATTTCCCCTAGTAAAAAAATTTCCTACAGTACTAAAAAGACCTATTACTAAAAATATTGCTCCAGCGTACATTAATGCATTGCTATAACCTACATAAGTTGTACATCCTTTTCCCCAACATATTATACCTGCAATTGCCATCACTATTATATCAATGATAAGAACAGTTTTTATATAACGCATTACTTTATTTTTTGTATTTTCTCCTGTCATCTCAAATCCTCCTACATCTATTTGCCTATATTCTAACACAGTTATGTTAAATATTTCAATGTAATTGTTTGGAAATAGACGTAATAAAAGAGGCTCTGATATCGAGCCTCTAAATACTCACATTACAGATATGAGTTTCCATCAAGTGGTATTAATACTTGTAATGGTGGTCTTTGTCCAGCTAAGCCTACTGCATATACTGTGTAGAACCTATTAGGTTGTAGGTTTACATTTGGTACATAAAGTACTCTCTCATCTGTGCCTGCTAAGAATACCTCTAGTGTATAAGTTCCTGGGTCAACTGGAATATAATCTGTTACTTCTTCAAACCCCACATTTCTGAATAATGTCTGACCATTTGGTAATCTCACGTCTACTCTAGGTGCATTTGGGGACAAGTGTCCAAATCTTATATATAGCTTACCTGGTGGTATAGGCATACGTGGTTCGGGAATAGGAAGTAGCTTAATATTCTCTAATCTTCCAACTGCTGCTACTGTTGCTATAGACATAGGTGTAACATTCACTTCTGTATCTATTACAGGATTAGTTCTTTGTCCTGCAGCAAATACTTTTACATTATACCTACCTGGTGGAACTTGTAGATACTCTGTAAATTGTCTATATTTAAGATTTGATGCTACAAGATTATTATTAATATACACATCAACCGCTGGTGCATCAGGTGAAGCATGAAGTATTCTTATAAAAGAACCCATTTGCATACTAGGATAACTAGAATATGGGCAATATCCATAGTAGTTATACATTAATATCAACACCCTCCAAAATTATATTAGCTTCTTTTTGCTACTACAATATATGTAAACAACTATAATATCGATACTATAAACTTATAATTTTATGTGTATATCTTTTAATTTTCTACATACTAATAATGATGCGTGAAAATAGGTACAAAATTAAGTAAAAAAAGACGTAGTAAATAACGTAAGTGAAAACGTATAAAAAACATAATTTTAGCTTTTCGCTGTTCGCTTTTCGCCATTCGTTTTATGGTAATCTAGAAAAAGCGTATATGCCTAAATATAATTGTGAAATATTAACAATAGTTTCTAAATAAAAAACAATAAAGGGTGATTTATGTGAAGGTTGCTATAATGGGAGCCGGACTATCAGGGCTTGCATGTGCTATAACTTTGGAACAGAATAGAATATATCCTACTATATTTGAAAAAAGAAATGAAGTTGGGGATAGGTTTATATATAATGAATTAATGCTTTCCATTATTAATAGACCAGTAACTGACTCTTTAGCATATTTTTCTGAAAAGCATGGAATTTACTTGCATCCCGTCAGTAATGTATCTAAATTAATAGTACATTCAGAAAATGAACAAGCCAAAATAACTGGTAAATTAGGATTTACAAATGCAAGAGGTAGACATAAAGATGCATTTGAAAAACAAATGGCTAAACAAATAAAAAGTAAGATAATATTCAATTCAAAATATACTTATGAACAATTGCAAAGAGAATTTACCCATGTAATAATAGCTACAGGTGATGCAGCATATACTGCTAAAGTCCAAGACTTTCAAGAAGATTTAACTGTAACACTAAAGGGAGCTACAGTAGTAGGTAAATTTGACCCTCATACTACTGCTGCTTGGCTAGATAATAGATTATGTCCAAAGGGATATGGATATCTTCTCCCATACAGTCATCAAGAAGCAAATATTGTGTTAGCATATCCCGATTATCCTGAAAATCGTAAAAAAGATTTAAATACCCTCTGGGATAGATTCTATAACAAGGTATGTACTGACTTAGGACAAAATCTAAAAATAAGAGATAACTTCGAAGTAACAAGATATATAATAGGTCTATGCAAATATCCTAGAATAGGTAATACTTTCTTTGTAGGTAACTGTTTTGGAGCAATATTGCCTTTCTTAGGATTCGGACAATATGTGTCTATACTTACTGGTATATATGCAGCATATGACTTATGTGGCATAGGTGATTATGAAAAACTCACTAAACCCTTACAAAAAAATTATAATAACTCTTTAGTTTTACGCAGATATTTAGAACAATTAGATAATTCTAAACTAGATAAGATTGTAAAGAAACTCAATGGTCCTATTGGCAATAAACTATTTAGTAGCAAGCATTATGACCCTTTAAAATTAGTTAGCTATTTATTAAGACCTTTCGTGAAAAATAACACTAGAAAGGTATAATTTTAATATATAATTAACTTTCTTCTTTCACTTTCTGCACTATGTTATAATATTAATTGATTATTCATAATGTCTTAAGTCTATTTTAAGTATAAGGAGTAGATAGGATGAGATTTGTTCCGATTAGTGCTGTCAAGGAAGAAAGTTATTTAGCAAAAACTTTATTTGATAATAATGATAGAGTATTATTAAAAAAAGGTGTAAAACTAACTAATAGTCTTATAAACAGGATTAAAAATAATGGTATATATTCTATATATATAAACGATGATTACAGTGACAATGAAATTGAAGATGTTATTAGACCTGAATTGAAACAAAAGGCTGTTTCTGCTGTAAGAGAAACGTTTATAAATTTTGAAAAATATAATGACTATTTAAATAAAAAATTTGCCAATAAAGCACAAGAAAAACAGATTATTAAACAACGCCAAGAATATATTAAATCTATTGGAGATATCTCTAAATCAATTATTGACGAAATTTTACAAAAGAAAGACATAATGATTAATTTAGTAGATATAAAAAGTGCCGATAGCTACACATATCAACATTCAGTAAATGTGGCTGTTCTTTCTTTAATACTAGGTATTGAATTACAATTAAATAAATTTGAACTATATGATTTATGCGTTGGAGCCATGCTTCACGACCTTGGAAAAGTTTTAATACCTGAAGATATTCTTAATAAACCTGGAGAATTAACAGATGAAGAATTTGATGTGGTTAAAGAACATACAGTAAAAGGTTATGAATACTTAAAAAATAGCCTAGATATTTCTGCATCTGCAAGAATGATAATTCTTCAACATCATGAAAAGGTAAACCAAGAAGGATATCCTAATCATCTAGACGGGAACAAAATAAATAAATTAGCTAAAATAGTTGCTATAGCAGATGTATATGATGCACTAACATCCGACAGACCTTATAGAAAGGCTATGTCTCCAAGTGAAGCCTTAGAGCTTATCATGGCAAGTGGAGGTACTCATTTTGACTATAATATGGTGAAGGTTTTTGCTACTAAAATCATTCCATATCCAGTAGGTACATTAGTAAAATTAAGTAATGATGCTATCGCAGTAGTAGAAAAGGTTCATCCTGATTTTCCACTTCGTCCTGTAGTTAAGGTTCTAACTAGAAAAGATATAAATGGAAATGATATATATATTGATTTAATGCAGGATATAAGCATAGTTATAGAAAATGTACAATATGAGGCTCCTTAAACCTATCTCATTGATAGGTTTTTTTATTTATTCTAAATATCCGAAAATATTATCAAATTTATTATTAATTCATATTATGTATTGAAAGTAATGATGTTTGTACAAGTTAAAATGTATTGGGGTTTTGCCTATGAATAAGTTTAGCTCAATTTTGAATATTTCATTTATCTCTAGCATAATTGCAATAATATCTAATTGTCTTGGTAGAAATCATGCTTCATATATAATTTTATTATCCTTGATAATAATTGATACCTTAACAGGTGCAACAGTAGCAGTTAAATATAATAGATTTGGTAGCAAAGGATTTTCAAAACTAGTAAAAAAAATAATAACCTATGCTACTGCAATACTATCAGTACGTTTACTGGAAATAGGTATCAGTTCCCTCGTTACAACAAATATAATATCTCAAATAGCTATTATTTTCCTTGAAATAACAGAAACCATAAGTATATTAGAAAACTTAACAATGCTTGGAGTACCTCTCCCTGCTAGTTTCATACCTTTTTTGTTAAAACATCTCAAAATTCCAGGAATTGATGCAGCATTATCCTCTAAGAAAAATAAAGAAAGTAATATAGATGAAATAGAAGACATGATTAAATACCATATACCTTCTTTTAATGACGAAAACTTAAGATTGCTATTAGAAATCAAATTTAAATCTTGGAAATCTTTAGCTTATCAAATAAATAAAATTTTTAAAGAAATTAATACTACAGATAACGACCATATATATTATAAGGTTATGTCTTTAATCAAGTTAGAATTTAAAGATATGAAGTTAAAATGGAAAGAAGCCGGTATACCCAAAGAATACATTGAAAATTTTATGAGTATACACGAGCCTAAAATTAGTAATTGGTTAGAAAAGATTAAAAATATATGTTATTCAAATAAACCTAATGACAAAAAACAAAGTGAAATTATTGATAGTATTATAGTAATTTTATATCAAACAATTCTAGATGCTCATAAGATGAATTGTTAAAAAAGTAACTCCGTTACTTTTTTAACTTGACTCTAGCTACTGGTAACATGATTTAAAATTAAAATGGGCTGGGGTATCCAGCCCATACATTAATTTTCAATTCTCCATTCTCAACTCTCTATTGAATTTTAAAGATACTTTATTGAAACTACTTTATTTTTCTGTATATAAAACTCATCACTCAAGCCCTCTACTAACACCAAACCTCTACCATTACATTTTAATTCCATAGGATTATATCTATCTTTATTATATATAAAACCTTCTCCTTCATCTTTAACTTCTATCTTAATAAAATTAGGATATACGTTTACACACACATTAACAAATTTATTTTTATCTTCACAATTTCCATGTATAACTCCATTGGCTACTAATTCATTTAAAATAATTCTTATATCAAACATAGTAGAATCATCTCTTATTACTTTATTAATTTTTTGCAGTATATCCCCTAAAATTACTTTAAATTCTTCTAAATCACTACAGATAGATTGATTTATTTTAAAGCACAAATCTATCACTTCCATTCTAATTTATCTTAATAGTAAAATTATATCTACAACCTTTAATATATTACAACAATTTGTATATTAATTCAAATTTATAATCCATTAGTATAATACCCACTTATTCAAGGTTTAATCTATAATTTTATAACAAATAATGATAGAATATTATAGATGGCTAATCCTATCTCAAAATCTCTTAATAGCATTAGATAGTTGCAAAATACAAAATTAAACTTATCCACAGAAAATTAGTAAAAAAAATAG
>NZ_ARZA01000161.1 GCF_000387765.1 Caldisalinibacter kiritimatiensis | reverse complement strand
TGATTCCTCAGGGCTACGCCCACTTCATTTTATCAAAATTTTTTATACTTTCCTAGACAACAAGAAAATCTCACCTATATATTGGTGAGATTTTCTATTTATTATTAATATACTGTACCAGTTCCACTTATTGTAGTTCCTTTTATACTCGTATATTTAAAATAATGTGGTTCATTTTTAACAGCAAGTCCGTAAGCAGTTTTATCGTCTAATATAAGATTTGTACTAGTTACATAGGAACCATCTGAATCATAGGTAGTAACTTTCATCTCTTGGTCTGCGTCAGGCTCAAACATATGATAAATGGCATATCCAGTAGATGAAATAGAATCTGGACAGGGCTTATATTTATAGTTTGAATATATATATGATCTAAAAGAATAAGTAAAATCTCGTGACTTTTGGTTTAAATCCCAAATATCAGTAGGTATACTAGTACCTTGTATTGAAAAATCATTGTTTGAAAGTTGATTTCCTTCTAATTCAGGAGATATACATCTTAGATGTGGACGTGTTCTAATAATCCCTGCTTCTTCATAAGCTTTAATATTTTCTTCCCCTTTTATTATTATAACTGCAGTAGCTGATATACTACTATCTTTTTGATTATTTTCAGTTGCGTAAGCAATCATAGAGCTTAGTGTTAATATAGCACATAAACCTAACATTAATATTTTTTTCATAACTCTTCCCCCTTGTTTTTTTACGTAGTGTCAAAAGTTTAGAGCAAAATTGACACCTTAGAGTAAAATTTAAGTAGGCAAAACTATCAAAAAAATATTAAAGATGCCCGAAGGCA
>NZ_ARZA01000160.1 GCF_000387765.1 Caldisalinibacter kiritimatiensis | reverse complement strand
TGAAGAAATAAAAGGTTGCTTTGAGAAATATACTCATGGATTTTTAGATATTTATAACCACTGCTTATCCTTTGAAGAAGCAGATAAATTATTGTGTTCTTTTGAAGAACACAACCTTAAATACGAAGATAGATTCGTAAAATTTATGAAAACAGTTTATAAAGTCAATAAAAGCCAGCCTGTTGCTGTAGAATTTTATCTAAATGAATTAAGTAATATAGATTTGCTGAATATTTTATCCTGTTTAGACTATAAAGATAAATTACTTTTTATTGACCAGATTAGATACTTAAAAAATGATTCATTTTTATTTTTGGTGGACGATGAAGAAATAATAAGTTTTTTAACCAGATTATCGACAAGGGAATTAATCTTTGCCACATTTCATTTCATACAAGTTCCTGTGAGTATTTGTGGCAGTTTTGATTTATCTTTTCCTATATTTTTTGCAGATAGCAATGGATTAAATATTTATGAAGATATAGCGAGGAAATGCAGTCTTAATATAAGAGATACAAAAATTATTGCGGATAAATATAAGATAGAATAATTTGAATTAAGAATTCCATTGGTGGTGTATGTTTTGAACGAAAAATATGTATGTCCTATATGTGGATATGATAAATTAAAAGAGGATCCATATCATAATGGAGTATTAG
>NZ_ARZA01000159.1 GCF_000387765.1 Caldisalinibacter kiritimatiensis | reverse complement strand
TTTTTTGACTTCTTCTTTTCTGTTGATTCTTCTTTTATTACTATGTCTTCTTTTATTTTATAATAATATTTAATTATCACAGTAGTTATAGCACCAATAAAGAAAGTTAATGAGTCTATTATTAAAGCAACCGTCATTCCAAAAGTACTTAAAATAATTACAGCTATAATTGGGCCTATGATACTCACAACACTCTGAACAAATCTAAGTATAGAATTTGCAGAATTAACTTCTTCTCGCTTTAATAGTTTGTCATAAAAAGAGAATCCAGAAACATCAGCAAAAACATCAATTATAGAATTTATAGTAAATATCCCTAAAACAAATATAGGGTTTCTAAAAAAAACTATTAATACCACTGTTATTCCTTCTATAATATCACCTAATAACAATATTGTAGAATCTTTATATTTTTTTGACACTTTACTTGCAGCTGTTGAAAAAACAATTATAGGTAATAATCTTATTAAAGTTACAATTGCTACTCCAAAAACTTTATATTCTGTATACATCATTAATTGAATTATAGCTAAAAATGTCAATCTATTACCTATATATGATAAAAATATATTAGTAATATATAGCATATAAGGTCTATTCTTAATTAGCGCTGTTGTTTTCATATATTCCTCCATCATATTGACTCGTAGTGTCAAAGATTCAAGAATAATCTTCGACTTAACCTATTGTTTTTACTTAAAATTTTTTATGATAGATCTATCAACTACATAAACAAGCTTGCTTACAACAATTATTCTACCCCCCCCATTCCAAATTTGTCAATAATTTCATTGTAAATATTTTCCGACATGAATCAACAGTATATTATTGTTCAAAACAAGAACAGCCAAAGTGACTCCATATCACCTCAACTGTCTTATTCATAATCTATTCAATTACAACCTCAATCTCCGTCCCATCAGGTAGGCTTACAATAATCTTATCACTTCCAAATACCGTCATCTTCTGGGCAATACTAAAG
>NZ_ARZA01000158.1 GCF_000387765.1 Caldisalinibacter kiritimatiensis | reverse complement strand
CCTGTATTTAACAGGCTTCTTTTGATTTTTTCTGGAACGATGAACCCGGTTCATCGTTCCAGAAATTAAGAACTGAGAGCTAAGAGCTTTTTTATTACTTAGCTTGAATTTAAAATCCATAGGTAGTAAAATGTTACCAACAGATAAATTATAGTGACGAAATTGTAAAAAATCCAAAGGGAAGTGAAAATTATGTCAGATTATAAGTATGTATTTGGTCCAGTACCATCTAGACGAATGGGAATGTCAATAGGCATTAGTCCAATTCCAGAAAAATATTGTAATTATTCTTGTATATATTGTCAGCTTGGACGTACTAATCATTTAACTAATAAACGTGAAGAGTATTTTAATATTAACGATATAATAGAAGAATTTGAAAAGTATTTAAACGAAGATATTAAATTTGATGTTGTAACAATTGTGGGGGAAGGAGAGCCTACACTATACCTAAAATTAGGTGAGCTTATAAAAGAGTTAAAGAAAAAAACAACTAAACCTGTAGCAGTTATTACTAATGGAGCATTATTATATGATGAAAATGTTAGAGATGGATTAAAAAATGCAGATATAGTTTTACCATCTTTAGATGCAGCAAATGAAGAAAATTTTAAGAAAATAAATAGACCATATGGGAAAATAAAGTATAGTGAAGTAGTAGAAGGGTTAAGAAAGTTTTCTAAGAATTATAAAGGTGAATTGTGGATAGAAACAATGATTATAAAGGATATAAACGATAAGGAGAAAGACTTTATTGAATTTAAGTCGATATTGAATACTATGGAATATGATAGATTATATATTAACACACCAGTTAGACCACCAGCAGAAGATTATGTAAAAGAGCCTTCAAAAGAAGTTATAGAAAAGGCAGTAAAAATACTTGGAGGTATATCTATAAATAGTCTATTGTCTGAAGGATTTTATAGCAGAGTAAAGGATGATTATGAGGCTATAAAAACTATTATAAAAAGACATCCTATGAACCAATATGAGATAACAAGCTTTTTAGAATCTAGAGAGTGCGATAATATTGAGAATATTTTTAATATACTAGAAAAAGATAGTGATATTTCAGTAATTGAGTATAAGACTTATAAAACTTACAGACTAAAGTAAAGGTGAGAAACTAACAAGGGGGAAGAAAAATATGAAACCAGTAAAAAGAGTAGCCGCAATACACGACTTAGCAGGGTTTGGAAGAGCTTCATTAACAGTAATAATACCAATACTATCTACTATGGGGGTTCAAGTATGTCCGGTTCCTACTGCTGTATTATCAACACACACAGGGGGATTTAAGGATTATAGCTTTGTGGATTTAACCGATAGCATGGAGAATTATACTGAACATTGGTATAAACTAGGATTAGAATTTGATTGTATTTACAGTGGATTTTTAGGCTCAGTAAGACAAATAGATATAGTTTCAAAGTTTATTGATGACTTTGGAAATGAAGATAATTTAACTGTTGTTGATCCTGTTATGGGTGATAATGGGAAACTTTACAGCACAATGAGCAATGAAATGATTAAAAATATGAAGAGATTGATAAAAAAAGCTGATATTATTACTCCAAATTATACGGAAGCAGCATTTCTGTTAGGTAAGGAGTATAAAACTGATATTAAGGAAAGCGAGATGAAGCAATGGCTAACAGAACTGGCTGATATGGGACCTAAAAAAGTTATAATTACAAGCGTTCCAGACAGTAGAAATAAGAAAAAAACTAATGTAATAGCATATGATAAAGAGAACGAGAAATACTGGAAGGTTAGTTGTCTGTATATACCGGCTCATTTTCCAGGAACCGGAGATGCGTTTACTAGTGTTATAGTTGGTTCTTTATTACAGGGAGATAGTTTACCTATTGCAATGGATAGAGGGGTCCAATTTATAACTGCGTGTATTAGAGCTAGTTATGGATTTGGATATCCAGAAAGAGAAGGAGTACTATTAGAGCGAGTTTTACAAAATTTAAATATGCCAGTTATGGTAAGTAGCTATGAGATTTTAGAATAGGATAAAAAAGTGGCAGAAAAATTTTTCTGCCACTTTTTAAAATTAAAAACTTGGTGGTGTCATAGCCCAAATAGATACACATTCTTCGGTTCCTATGTTTATATATCTATGATGGATAGTACTATCTAAATAGATGCTATCTCCTTCTTGTAAAATATATTCTTCAAGTTTGGTTTTAACCATAAGCCTACCCTTTATTACTATTCCACATTCTTCACCATCATGGGCAATAAGATCCTTTGTTGAAGAATCGCCAGGTTTTAAAGTAATATGTAAAAATTCAATTTTACGATTTAAGTCAGGACAAAGTAACTCATATATTGCATCTGAATTAGTAGTAATGATTTTTTTTCTTTGATTCTTTTTAACAATAGGATT
>NZ_ARZA01000157.1 GCF_000387765.1 Caldisalinibacter kiritimatiensis | reverse complement strand
ATTTATCATATTTCTTTAATTTTTTAACTATAGAATTAATCTATGTTTACTAATTAGTTTCTTTATATCTTAAAACAAATATAAAACTACTTTAGAATTTTTTATATAAATTCTAGTAATCCAAAGTTTTACCGAAGAAAAATCTACCTATATTTTTGCTTTTATCATCTATTATATCAATATAATATCCCTTAACATTATCTTTGCGATCTATTTTTTT
>NZ_ARZA01000156.1 GCF_000387765.1 Caldisalinibacter kiritimatiensis | reverse complement strand
TTGTCTAGGAAAGTATAAAAAATTTTGATAAAATGAAGTGGGCGTAGCCCTGAGGAATCAATGCATTAGAGATTTTTTGAAACTTTTACCATTAGTAATGATAAAAGAGTAATAGGTGATTATTATGAGTAAAGGTAAGATAAAAAGAATATTTATTGACCACTGGGATGAGTTTGCTAAACTTTATAAACATAGAATAAGAAAAGTTGTATTTAAAGAAGTAGAAAAAATAATAAACTGTGGTTCAATAGAAAATGGATATATTGAATATGAATGCGAAGCATGTGGAGAAACGAAAAAAGTTGGATTTAGATGTAGAAGTAGATTTTGTAATTCATGTGGTAAAGTATATGTAGATGATAGAGCAGAAAATATGGCATCAAAGCTAGTAAATACAAAGCATAGACATATAGTTTTTACAATACCACAAGAGCTTAGAAAATATTTTCAAAAAGATAGAAAACTACTATCAATTTTACCTAAATTTGCTTCAAAGGTATTACAAAGTTGGTTTAAAGAAAGAAATAAAAAGGAGAATTTTACTCCAGGAATAGTCGCAGTGATACACACATTTGGAAGAGACTTAAAATGGAATCCCCATGTACATATGCTAGTAACAGAAGGTGCAGCAGGAGAGTATACAATATGGAAGAAATTTAGCTTTATACCATATAAAATGTTAAGGAAAAGATGGCAAAAGCTATTGCTAGATGCATTAGAGAAAAAAGTAGGAAAAAGGAAAATTAGAAGATTAAAAAATAAATTATATAAAGAATTAGAAGAAGGATTTTATGTATATGGGAAAGGTGAAGTAAAGAATGAGAAATCAGCAATACAGTATGTAGGGAGATATACAGGAAGACCTGCAATAGCAGAATCAAGAATAATAGATTATAATGGGGAAGAAGTAACCTATTACTATGAAAGACATGAAGATGGTAAAAGAGTAGAAAAGACAGTGGATGCTTTAGAATTTATAAAGAAAATAATAATACACATACCAGAAAAACAATTTAAAATGATAAGATATTATGGTATATATGCAAAGCGAGCTAAACCTAGAAAGAAGTTAATAAAGATGGTTAGTGATAAAGTAAAAGAATATAAAGAAAAGGCAAGAAAATGGAGATTAAGGATAATGAAATCTTTTGGTCATGATCCACTAGACTGTCCAAAATGCAAAACAAAAATGATAATGAAAGATATATATTACAAAAAATATGGGAGTATGCTTGAACGATATAGACAACGGATGTTAGCAGAAGCAGATAGAGCAATAAAA
>NZ_ARZA01000155.1 GCF_000387765.1 Caldisalinibacter kiritimatiensis | reverse complement strand
TGTCCTGCTCTTTTTGTTCTTTTTTGGGATGAATAATTTTTATTTCATAATCTTCATTATCTAAGTATGATTGTGATTCAATCTTTATATCATAACTTTCTTCTAAACTATTTTCTATCTTTTCATTCTCCTGAACTTTTATATATTCTTCATTTAAATCTTGTGCAAAACTATCTTCTATTTCTTCTGCTTCATCTATATTTTTATAGTTATTAATTTTCTCCTCCAACATCTTGTCTATTTCCTTATAATGCATGCGTTTATCTCTATTAAGCTTTTTAATTTTAAATACTGTCTCCTTACCTTTTTCTTTAGTGACTTCCGGTCTATCTAAAGAGTATATATTAAATGTCTTACTTTCTTCAACATCTACAAGTATTTTACAATACCCATATCTTGAAGGAAGTGATGTTAAATCTCTTTCATCAACTCTTGGTCCATATTCTTCAGCAAAGAACTTAGCATCATCCCCAACCAACTGTAAATGTTATTTTATTTCCTACATTTCCGTAAATAGCTTCTTTTAGCCCTGGAACTTCTGAAAACTGTTCTAATACCTGATGCATTAAAACAAAAGGTACTCCATACTTTCTAAGCTCGTACATGACTGTTTTAATATTTTCAGATAAAAAGTTATGACATTCATCTATGAAAACTGGATACACATCATTCCATTTTGATTTATCTCTAGCAAATGCTGCAACAATTAATAATTTTATAGCTATACCACCATTAAATTTAATCATATCTTCACTCATATTATCTTTAGAAAATCTAAATATAACTATCTTATTGTTATCTAAAATTTCTTTAAAATCTATGCAATTATCCTGTGCTACAGCTCTAAGAAGTTTTTTCTTATTCAAAAATTTATCCAGTTTATATGCTAATGATGACACTGTGCTTTCTGTACCAGGACTAAGTCTTCCTTTTTTTTCAGCAAACTCAGTTTTCCAAAATTGTTTTAATTGAGGATCCTTAAGTTGACCTACTATATAATCTCTATATTCCTTATCTTTAAAAAGTCTTTGAATATCGTTTATATTTCCCTTACCAACTTCAAGTAAAGTTTTTAATCCATTAGTAAGATAGTTTTCATTTTTTTCACTCCATGCTTCTCTGAAAATTCTTTTAAATATTTCTATCACTTCACTTGTAGTTTTTTCAACTTCATCCTCTCGGCTTCTTCCTGGTCTGTTAAATATTTTACAAAAATTAAACGCTGGAGGATGTGAGTCATAAAGGTCAAAATATACAACATCTTCTATTCTATGTTCCGGTATAAGCTCTAACATTTCATCTGACAACTTTCCATGTGGCTCTAATTAACATAAAGCCTCTACCTCGCTCCATCTGTTCTTTCATAAGTGTTTTAGCCCACTCTGATTTACCAGAACCTGTCTTTCCTTGAACAACCAAATGTCTTTTCAAGTCTTGATCTTTAATACCTATTAATGTTTGTTTTCCCCTATATGTATTAACTGCAATTATATTTTTTTGTGTTTCTACTCCTTTCGGCGGGGCGAATTCTTTTATTCTAAGTGCTTCAATATCCTGGAATTCATCTAATAGTTCTGTCCCAGGAAGTCTTAAAAAGAATTTTGCAAGCTCTGAAGTAGTTAGTATATTTCTTCTATCTATCAAATAAATTCTTCTATTCTTAGTTCTACTGTAAAACAACCTTCTAGCTAATATAAAATCTCTTTTAAATCTATTTTCTTTGTCAAGCTCTGAAAAAGCAGATGTAATAGCCTTTACTCTGCTTTTATTTGCCCTTCTAAAATGTCCCATAGCCATTACTCTTATTACGGTCTCAAAACCCGGTTCAAGTAGCTTCTCTGAAGCAACAGTTATTTCTTTCCTCTCCATTCTTGTTTTCCTATGACTTGAACTCTTCTTATATCCACTTTGCTCCAATTCATCATTTATTTCATCTAATAACTGCTCTCCTAATGAACTGAAAAAATTTGCAAAATCACTGCCTCTTTTCGGTCTCTTTCCATCTCTTTCAAACTTTTCTAAGATACTTCTTCCATTTAATTGCCACTTATTATCAAGAGGTCTTGCTAGTATTTGCACAACTACTTTTTCATGCCATTCTAAATCTTTCATCCCCGCTAATATACTAGCTAAAAGGTCTTTATCTCTATTATTTTTCAATTTGAAAACATGATGAAAAGCTAATTCCATCTCTGTTCCATATACACTTATATGATTCTTCTTCCATTGAATTCTTTTTTTTCTTATTGGATATGTAATTAAATTCCAAAAAAGTACTATTACATCCCTTGGAGTTCTCCATACCCTCTCAGGAATATAATCTTCTTCAATCTTTCTTATAGCAACGTCAGAATATGTAGAGTAGAATCTTTCTTCCAGCATTTGTTTATAGCCTTCAGGAATTTTCACATAAAACTTTATCTTATCTTTTTCTGCTGCTATTTCAAAACTCATATATGGTCTTCCATATAACCACTTTCTCCATTTTGTATTCAATAACAAACTATGAATGTTCTTTATTAATGACTCTGTTTCTTTTATTTTCACGGTTTCTTTAGGTAAAATTTCTAATAATACTAACTTTTTTTCTATTCTTCTATTATGAATTAGCTCCAAAATTATTTCTAACAGATAACAAACTAAAGTTGCTCCACCTAATATTATTAACATCAATATTATTTTCCTCATTAAATCTTCTGGATCATCTTTAGCAAAGCTCCAAATATCCCTTATTTTTTCTATCATCCATAATAATTTTTCATATAAAATATCTGCGTATTTTTCCATAAAACCCCTCCTAGAACTCTCTAACAACAGCCGGACATAACCTCTAACACAACAGCTTGCAAATTATGAGCTTAGATTTTTGATATACATCAAATTTTGTCCGACATAGTAGGTTAATGAAAAATATCGTCCGACAAATGCCGGCCTCCTGAACGGAAAGTGCCATTCTGAATCTAAGCATTTTTAAAGATGAAACCGTGAAATCGGTTGTTAATTTAAAGTATAGTAATTATTAATAGGTATTTATTAAAAATTTCTTGTTCTTTAGTTAGAAAGTATATATGTATTTTACATATATACAATACATATAAATGTTCAAATAAGGAATCAAATAACATAAATTGTCCTTTATATTTGAATCTTTCATTTGATTATATTAACAGTATGTATTATATATCAATATAATTGTACCTGCTAAATAATTCCTAAGTCAAGAAGAGGGCATATAAAAACTTTATTATATTATTACGACATTTTTAAAGCACGGTTTAATTAATGCTTAAATTGCTTTTTTTGATAAAGTTTTAGGTTAAATTTTTTATAGAAATACTATGTCAATTTTGAGTTTTTAAATATGCTGCTTAGTAAATGCAGCTTGTCCTACTTTCTCATTTTGCTCTATAACGCTTTTATTTTGCCCCAGAAGCGTTTTTATTTGCTTTCAGGTAGTATAACACCTTTTAGATATTTCACGCACCTATAAAGGCTTTTATAAAGACTTTTTTATCCTGGAGATCCTCTAGTTGTTGTTCTTGATATTATCTTTTTGGTATCTCTTGTTGTAATCACATAATTTTCTCCATTGACAACAGTATCCTGAATATATATTTTATTACTCTTACTCTTACTCTTGCTCTTACTTCTATACTCCTCTATATCTTTAACTTTATATGATTCAAAATATAAAGCTACTACCTTTCCTTTTTTATATACTAAAAGTCCAATATCTTTTAATTTTTTAATTAACTTATATACACCAGTAACATCTTTATAGTTAAGGTCCTTCATTATTTTCTTTTTAGATACGTTTAAATTTATATACCTTTCACTTCGTTTTTTGGTTTTTATGTAACCTTTTATAAGTAGTTTTAAATAATGTTTTATATGTTCATCAAGCATTAGATATACTTTATTATCTATAAAGGCTAATAGGAAGCTTATATGTATTCCCTGAAGCTCTATTAGATATATACACTTTCCCTTTACTTTTTAGCCTCTCTAGTTGTTTTGTGTGTTGACATAATTCTCTTATAGTTCTATCATTTAGCTCTTCTTCTTCAGGGACCAAACCATTTATTAAATAAATTTTTTCTAACTAATAGTAAATACTCTATATAATGTCTTTTAGATGCTTTATTCTTCCACAATTCTTCAATTATATCTGCTTTTACTTCTATTTTGTCTGAATGGATCTTGCCTCCATAAGGACATTTAGAGCATATAGAATCTATACATATCCCAGCATCCTGCCTAGCTTTTTCACAACTGAATTTGTAATCATAACGATATATAGTATTCACTTTGCTTCTGATTTTACCATAGCCTTCATCGTGTCTCCAAGAACGAGCAAGTTCTAATAGTTTATCTAATGTTTGTTCTTTTGTATAACCTTTATTTTTAAGATAAATTCCCATACTCACAAGAGCATGGTTCCTATATCCTTTTTCAATAATATTATTTTCTATGTATTCAATACAGCTAGGTTCATAATTGTTTATATTGTTTATATGTATAATTTCCTCTTTTTTATTAGAAATCTTACTTTCTACCGCCATACACGCCGCTTCATAAATCCATGTCATTTCAGGAGCTTTTTTTGCTGGAACATAATAATTCAAAGATTTTTTTGGTAGATGTAAAAATTGTTTTTAATCCAAGGATTGCTGTATAACTTTTTTAATTGCTCTATCGTTATTTTTCTAAAATATCCTCCAGCATAATAAGAGTTCGGAGTTTTCATTAATCCATAACTGTTATATATACTTGTATCAACATATTGTAGTCCTATTTCTTCGTCTATAATTTTATACATTTCTCTATAAATCATATATAGCTTATTCGACGGTTTTAACCCATAGCTTTTAGGATTAAACATAATATAAATAGACCTTGAATTGTTAATCAAAATAAGTATATCTTCTTCATGCATGTCTAACTCATATTTACCATAGTTAACTATTCTTAATGCTTCGCCTATAGCTTTTTTATACTCTTCTTCAAAATTTTTTGCTCCTAATTTTACTTTTGGCTCTATCTCAAATAAGAATGGATAATATGTCTCCTCATTTGCTTCTCTATGTGTCTTTTCTCCTAAGAATGATGTGTATTTTTGGATGCTCATATGGCTTACTATATCGTGGCTCATTGTATATTGCAAAGCTTTTTCAATATGTGTTTCATATTTCTTTTCATGCCTTTTTTGCTGTACATCTCCTGCTACTACTTCACATATTCAAAAATATCGTTTGCCATTATAGGTTCTAGTCCAAAAATCTTTAATTAGATTACCCATATGAACACCCCCTTTCCGGTTTTAATTTCCTATATTTGTTAATTTTGTCCGACATTTTACCTATTTTTTGAATTTTTGTCTGACAAACTCTTTTATTTTAATTAAAATTTGATATAATAAAAATAACCAGACCACTGTTGGGACTACTAGACATCTTATTGGCTTTTATCCAAGCCACTATTGAGAAGCTAGACAGTTTATTAACTTTTATCCAATTACTATCGAGACATCCAGGAAGCTTATCGACTTTTATCCAAGCTATTATTGAGATATTTAGACAACTTATTGGTTTTTATCTGTTTTGGATAAGTCCTAGTAATCCTACAGTGTATAAGCATAAATATGTTCAGTTTTAAATCGTATTCGGTTTTGATTTAATTTTTTCTGGATTCGCTAAAACTCTCTTTTAATTCCGGCCAAGAATTAACGAGAGTATTAGCTTAAGTTTCAAAAGTCCCTCTAAAAGTTGCCAGCTTTTAGTGAGACAGTGGTTTTGGTTTCGGTTAAATTTAGCTACAGTTGCCAAGCTGTAGCCTATTTTGTTTTATAGTTTAACATCTCAATAATTCAATTCGACAATCATTATTATTTATCTACATTTTTCGACATTTGCTGAATGAGCCAAGAGCTGAGGGTGTACCCTCAGCTCTTGTACTTTTTTTGCCTGTTTTTCTTAATTATAAGTCTTTTAAAGCCTTATGACAAGTTTTACTATATTTTGTCGAACTGTATTACAGTCGAATGTGTGTATTCATCTAGACTGAATGAATTTTTTTGTCTTTGTGTAATACAGTTTTTTGAAGTTGCTGTATTACAGTTGTGTTTTAGTATTTTCAATGTATGCATGGTTTTATTTTTGCAACTGTAATACAGTTGTCTTTTTTGCTGTATTACAGTTGGTACTTTTTTTATCT